>NZ_JASHKU010000012.1:0-260215 GCF_030056875.1 Rhodococcus sp. IEGM 1351
CGGCGTCGATGACGGCGCGGGCGTCCTCGACGCTGGCGAGGGCGACCTGACCGGTGACGGCACCGGTCGCCGGATTCGTGACCGGAGCGGTATCGACACGCGTTCCGGGGTAGGACTTGTTGTTGAGCCAATGCGAGATAACGGCCATGGGGTTCACTCCTGGGAAAGGTGGGGTGCCCACGAGTCTGCTGGGCAACAATGCCTGCGTCAACGAGTAAAATGGCACTTCGGACTGCACTTTTGCACAGGGATGAGGGCGATGTTCACCGCAGACAACATGCGTTACCTCCTGGAGTTGTCGAGAACCGGCCGCCTCGCCGATGCGGCGAAGCGGCTCGGTGTCGATCACACGACCGTCTCGCGGAGAATCACTCGACTCGAGAAAGACACGGGCACGAGACTTTTCGATCGTGGCGTGTCGGGGTGGCAGCTCACCGAAGCGGGCCGGCGACTGGTTCCCCACGCGGAGGCGGTGGAATCCGCGGTGCTCGCCGCTCTCGACGAAACGTCGTCCCTGGGCGGGCTGACGGGCACCGTCCGCATCATCACTCCCGACGGCTTCGGGTCGTTCGTGCTGGTGCCAGGGTTGGCCGCTCTGCGGTCCGAGCACCCCGATCTGTTCACCGAACTCGTCACGTCGACCACCCACGACCTGCTGACCGGGCGCGACTTCGACATCGCGGTCACCCTCGAGCGTCCGTCGCCGCGGTCCGTCGTGGTCCGCAAACTGGCCGAGTACGACCTCCGTCTGTACGCATCACGGGGCTACCTGGACCAACACGACCCCATCACGTCGCTCGAGGATCTCCGGCACCACACGCTCATCTGGTACGTGGATGCATTCCTGGATGTCGAACCGCTGCGTATCCTCGACTCGCTGATTCCGGATTTCCAGGCCCAGATCCAGACCAACAACATCGCGGGCCACTACCAGGCCGTGAAGCATGGAGTCGGGATCGCGCCGCTGCCGAGCTACATCGGGGCGCTGGACGAGGATCTCGTGCCGGTTCTCCGCGACGACTTCATTGCGCACCGCACCTACTGGCTGGTGGTACCGCGGGAATTGACGCGCCTCGCGCGGGTGAAGGCGATCACCGAGGCGCTCTACTCCATCGTCGACGGCAATCCCGAACTGCGAGGCGAAGTAGGGTAACTCACCGATCCGCGGGAACGGGTCCGGAGCTCTCGCGGACGACGAGCTCGGTGGGGAGTGTGATTTCCCGTCCAGCTCCGCCGCCGATGATGTCGAGCAGCAGTTGCGCGGCCTCGCGGCCCTTCTCGACGAGCGGTTGCCGGACCGTCGTGAGTCCGGCGGCCCGGGCCGCGGGGATGTCGTCGAAACCGACCACCGACAGATCCTGCGGCACCCGGAGACCACGTTCCTGTGCGACGTCGATGGCCGCGAGGGCCAGCAGGTCGGAGGCTGCGATGACGGCGGTCACGGGACCGGCATCGAGTAGCGTCTCGACGGCGGTGCGGGACAGTTCGTAGTCGAACCCGCCTGCTTCGACGACCACGGCGGACGACCACGGCACCGTGAATGTGCGGCAGGCGGACGCGTATCCGGCGAGGCGTTCCTTCATCACGTGGTCTCGTGCGGCCCTGATGCGGGCGGCGTCGACGGGCCCACCCTTGCCGTCGGGGACGAGCCGGTCGACGAGAAACCCGACACGCCGGTGCCCGAGCGACAGAACGTGCTCCGCGATTTCCTTGGCGGCCTGCCGATCCCGGATCCCGACGCGCGGCAGTCCGCCAGGATTGGGGCCGTCGATCACGACTATCGGCAGCCGGCGGCTCATCGCCGTCTGCATTCCGGGGTGGCCGTCCGGCATCGCATACGCGAGGAATCCGTCCACCGCGCCCCGCACGAGCACGCCGGATCCCTCGGCGACCCGGGTCGACTCGAGTGGGCAGGGCAGCAGGGTCAGCGCGACCTCGGCGAGTTCACCGACCTCCGATATGCCCTTCAGTAACTGCGAGGTGGCCGGATCGTCGAACGCGTAGCGCAACGAGTCGGTGATCATCAGCCCCAGCGCACCGACCTGCCCGGTGCGGAGATTGCGGCCCGCGGGGTTGGGGCCGGCGTACCCGAGTTCCGCGGCCACCTGGAAGATGTGGGCGCGCCGGGCCGCCGACAGCTTGTGGGGCTGGTTGTACGCGTACGAGACCGCGGCCTGCGACACGCCTGCCGCTCGGGCGACGTCGTGCATCGTGGTCACGAATGCCGATCCTCTCCGTCGCACGGTTACCGAGCCCAGCTTATCGGCCGGACCGCGCGCGTCATCCGGGTGTCAGCTCGCTCTGGCGACAACAGCGTCATCGTCGTCCTCACCCCGGTCGAGGAGAACGAGTGTGCCCATGACGTTGCGTGCCACCACCTGTTGGTCGGTGACCGTCATCTGTCCCCGCCACGACCCGAGGACGGTCCACGTCCACGACATGAGCGTGGACAGCCGGCTCCGGAACCCGACGACGTAGACGACGTGGACGGCCAGCCACAGGATCCACGCCAGAAATCCTGCGAGTTCGATGCCCCCGACCTTCACGACCGCGTTGAACCTCGAGATCGTCGCCATCGACCCCTTGTCCCGGTATCGGAACGGAACGCGGTCGGGTGACGTCGCGCGCCTGCCGGCATCGGCTGCGATTTGCCGCGCCGCGTAGCGGCCACCCTGGATCGCGACCTGCGCCACCCCGGGAAGGCGGTCGCGCGCCATCATGTCGCCGATCACGAACGCCTCGCGGTGTCCCGGCACCGTCAGGTCCTCGCGGACGGCGATCCGCCCGGCCCGGTCGAGTTCGGCCCCCGACTGCTCGGCAAGCTGCCTGGCCAGTGGGCTGGCTTCCACGCCCGCCGACCACACCTTACACGCGGATTCGGTGCGGACGGTCTCGCCTCGCCCGTCCTTGATCGTCACCCCGTCTGCGTCGACGTCGGTGACCGTCGCGCCGAGTCGCACCTCGACCCCGATCCTCTCGAGGCGTTCGGCCGCGGCGGACCCGAGCCGGTCGCCGAACGGCGGCAACACCGCGGACGCGGCGTCGAGCAGGACGATCCGGGCGTCGCGGGTGTCGAAGTTCCGGTACGCGCCGACGAGCGTGCGGTGGGCCAATTCCGCGATCTGACCGGCCATTTCCACCCCGGTGGGTCCGGCGCCGACCACCACGAACGTCAGGAGGCGCGCCCGCTCCTCGGCATCGGTGGACAGTTCGGCACGTTCGAACGCGCCCAGGATCCGGCCACGGAGTTCGAGTGCGTCGTCGATGGTCTTCATGCCGGGGGCGTGTTCGGCGAAGTGGTCGTTACCGAAATACGACTGCCGGGCTCCGGCCGAGACGATCAGACTGTCGTACCCGGTGGTGGTCGTTTTGCCCTGGTGGGTCGACGTAATCCTGCGCGTCGCCAGGTCGATGTCGGTGACGTCCCCCAGTATCACCGAGGCGTTCGACTGATTCTTCAACACCATCCGGGTCGACGGTGCGATCTCTCCCTCGGATAGGATGCCCGTCGCCACCTGGTACAGCAGCGGCTGGAACAGGTGGTGGCTGGTGCGGTCGACGATCACCACGTCGACGTCGGCCCGGCGTAACGCCTTCGCGGCGAACAGGCCGCCGAATCCGGAACCGATGATCACCACGCGATGACGTGCCTCGGTGCGGGCAGGAGTATTCATGACAAGCTCTTCCCGGTTACTGGTAGGGGTGAAGCGTGCCGCCCGACACACGGGGTGTCGGGCGGCACGGTGGACACGACGCACCGGGGACTCGAATGTCGGTTCAGGACCCAGCGTGTCGCGAGATCACCTGCAGGACCGGCGACGCCGTTGTCAGCTGCCCTGGATGCGGGTGATCAGATCTGTGAGGTAGGTGTAGCTCTTCTTCGCGGCGTCGAGGCCACCGCACTCGACCGACAGGACGACGTCGTGGTCGGCCTTGTGCAGTGTGGTGACGATGCGTTCCCAGTCGATGACGCCGTCGCCGCAGGCGCAGCCGAGCATGCCCCGGACCTTGCCGCGCAGCCTCTTCGCGTCTTCGATGCCGATGTCCTTGGCGTGCAGGTGTGTGACGCCGCCGACGATCTGCTCGAGCCACTCGTGCGGGTCGTTCTCACTGAGGTAGCTGTTGCCGGTGTCGAGGTTGATCGTCAGTGCCGGGCTGTCGATCAGCGTCATGATCTTCGCGAGCCGCTCGGGGGTCGCGGTGTACTCGCCGTGCGTCTCGATAGCGATCTTGATGCCGCGCGGTTCGGCCACCTTCGCCGCCTCCTGCAGCGTGTACCGCATCAGCGTGTAGTTCTCCGCCTCGGTGGTCCACGTCGGCAGCGGCCCGTCGTCGACCATGATCATCGGGGACCCGACCTCGGCCGCGTAGCGGATCGACTGCTTCAGATAGTCGACGCTGACGTCCGGCTTGGCCAGCGGTGCATGACTGGACAGCGAGGAGATGGTCAGCCCGCGTGATTCGGCGGCGTCCCGCGTGATGAGCGGGTCGTCGAGCATCGACCGGGTGTGGAAGTACCCGGCCGTGCTCAGCAACTCGCGGCCCCAGTAGACCATCGGCTCGACGTACTTGTAGCCGATCGCCGCGGCCTGGTCCATGGCCCAGTCGAACGACCCGTTCTCGAAGCGGGCGAACTCCAGATTCAGACCGAGTGTGATCTGTCCCATGCCGGTCTCCGATCAGAATCCGCGTTGCGCGACGTAGTCGTCACGGACCTCGCCGTGGTACGCGGGAACGGTGATGTCCCACCAGCCGGTCGGGTGCATTTCCGTCCACGGCAGCTCGTGGGCGCTCATCGCCTCGATGATCACCGGGCCCGGCGTCGCGAACGCGCGCTCGATCGCGTCGGCCAGCTTCTCCGGGTCCTCGACGCGCTCGGCGCTGCAACCGAGTGACTGAGCGAACCGGGTGATGTCGGCGAAATACGGTGTCCCGTCGAGGTTCTTCCAGCCGGAGATGATTTCGCGTTCTTCACCGAACAGGCTGATCTGGAGGTCCTTGATCGCCTCCCAGCCGCCGTTGTTGAGTACGACGATCACCAGCGGCACCCCGAGCATCGCGGCGGTCGCGATCTCGGTGCCGGTCTGGAGGAAGCTGCCGTCGCCGACCATCGCCAGGACCGGGGTGTCCGGGGCGCCGATCTGAGCACCGATCGCGGCGGGCACACCGAATCCGATGCCGGAGAAGCCGCCGGCCACGATGTTGGTCTTCGGGCCGTAGATCGGGAACTCGTTGAACGCCTGGTTCGCGGGGTTGGACGAGTCGGTGACCAGAATGCCCTCGCGCGGAAGGGCCTTGCGGATCTCGACCATCGCCCGTGAGTTGGTCATCGGCAGGTAGTCGGTGGTCCGCATCGGCCGCAGGTGCTCGTCCCATTGCGCCTTGAGGTCCTGCAGTTCGGCGAAGTAGTCGGTGTTGCGGTAGTCGAGGGCAGGCCCGAGGTCGGCGAGCATGTCGCGCAGCGCGGCGAGGGACGTTTTCGCGTCGCCGACGACGCCGACCTCGACCGGGTAGTTGCGGCCGATCTCGAAGCCGTCGATGTCGATCTGCACGAGCTTGGTGTTCGGGATGTCGAACGTGACGCCGGGACGGTACGACGACGTGATGCGGTCGCTGAACCGGCAGCCGACGGCGAGGATCACGTCGGCTGTGCGGGTCACGCCGTTGCCGGGAATCGAACCCATGTCGCCGCACGGCCACGCGTAGAGGTCGTGGTCGGCGGGGAACGCGCCCTTGCCCTGGAACGAGTGCGTCACCGGTGCGCCGAGGTGCTCGGCGACGGCCATCAACTCGGCGGCGGCCTCGGCGTGGATGACGCCGCCGCCGACCACGATGACGGGACGTTTCGCACCGGCCAGCAGGCGTGCGGCCTCGGCGATCACGGCCGGGTCACCCGTTGCGCGGGTGGCGGGACGGCGGGCACCGGTGTCGGGGGTGTAGTCGCCGTACTCGGCCTGCAGGTCCTGCGGGATGTCGACGAGCACGGGTCCGCGCCTGCCCTCGTGCATGGTGTTGAACGCCTGGGCGAGCGCCACCGGAAGCTGTTCGAGGCGGCTGGGCTGCCACCAGCGCTTGACCACCGGTTCCACCATGCGGGGAAAGTTGTTGCCGTGCGGGCGGTCGATCTCCTGGAGCACCCCGCGGTTCTCCATGTAGGTGTGCACGGCACCGGTGATCAGGAGCATCGGCATCGAGTCGGCGAAGGCCGTCGCGAGTCCGGTGAGGGTGTTGGTCGCGCCCGGTCCGATGGAGGTACAGATCGCGGCGATCTTGCCGGAGGCCCGGTAGTAGCCGTCGGCCATGTGAGCGGCGCCCTGTTCGTGCATGGCCGGCACCAGTTCGATCTCGTCGGCTCGGTCGACGAACGCGTCGAGGAGGGCGGTGTTGCCGTGTCCGGGGATCGCGAAGACCTTCTCGACTCCCTCGCGGATGAGGAAGTCGACGACCATCTGTCCGCCGGTGAGTTTCTGTGTTGTCATCGAAGAGGCTTTCTGGGTGTGGTGGGGGCGAAGCGTCACAGGGACGCGGACTGGGCCGGGGTGTCGTGGGAACGGGTCTTGCCGATTCGGTCGGCGATGCTCTCGGCGACGCGGAAGGCGTTGGCCGCGATGGACAGGGCAGGGTTCATCACGGGCAGGGACGGGAAGAAGGACGAGTCGACGACGTACAGGTTGTCGACGTCGTGGGCGCGGCAGTCGGCGTCGAGCACGGAGGTCGCGGGGTCGGTTCCGGCCCGCACGGTGCCGGCTTGGTGGGAGTTGACCTCGATGCCGGTGCCCTGGCTGAAGACGAACGGATAGCCGATCTTCCGGAGGATCTTCCGCACCTCGCGGACGAGTACCTCGTGGGCGCGAGTGTTGTTGGGGGTCCATGCGATCTGGATGTTGCCGTCGTCGGTGAGGGTGACGCGGTTGTCGGGATCCGGCAGATCCTCGGTGAACAGCCACCAATCCATGCTGCGCGCGGTGGCCTGGCTCAGCGCCCACTTGGGGATCAGCGGCCGCTGGCCCTTGATCATCTCGCCCTGCAACTTGCCGATGAGTTGCACGTGTCCCAGCGGATAGGGGTGGTCCGCGGTGCCGTGAGTGTAGAAATCGTTGATGTACAACGTCTTCTGGAACTCGGACGTGTTCTTCTTCAGCGGGTTGATGCCGACCATGATGGAGTTGTTGTGCACCATGTAGTTTCGTCCGACCATGCCGGAGGAGTTGGCGAGACCGTCCGGGTGTGCGGCGTTCGCCGACCGTAGCAGCAGCGCCGCGGAGTTGACGGCGCCACAGGACACCACCACGGTGCGTGCGTCGACGACGACTTCGGTGCCGCGGTGCCGGAGTCGTACGCCGGTGGCCTGTTTGCCGGTCTCGTCGGTGAGGACGCGCTCGGCGTACGCGTTGGTCAGCAGTTCCACCGAGCCGGACGCGATGGCCGGGCGGACGCAGCGCACATCCGCGTCCGACTTCGCCAGCACCCGGCAGGGGAACCCGTCGCAGGTCTGACAGCGGATACATCCGCCGCCATCCCGCAGATCGATGCCCAGTGGGATGTTCGACGGCGTGTACCCGAGACGCCGCAGTGCGTCGGCCGCCTCCTGCACCGGTGGCTCGTGTCCGATCGCCGGGTAGGGGAAGGGCTCGTCACGGGGGAGCGTGGGGTCGTCGGTGTGATCGCCGTGTACCCGGTACACCTGCTCTGCCCGTGCGTAATACGGCGCGAAGTCGTCGTACGAGAAGGGCCACTCGGGAGATTCGCCGTCCTCGTGTTGCGTCGACTGGAAGTCTTCACGACGGAACCGGACGAGCGACGAACCGTACAGCTTGGTGTTCCCGCCGACGTAGTAGTACGTGCCGGGGCTGAACGGCCTCCCGTCGGGGTCGTACCACTGCTCGGTGTTCGCGTACCGGTGTCCCTCGAAAACTTCCCGGGGGTCCCAGTTCTGCTTTTCCTGCGGCAGGAAGTCGCCGCGCTCGATCAGAAGCACATCGACTCCCGAGTCCGCGAGCGCGTAAGCGAGCGTTCCGCCGCCCATTCCGCTGCCGACGATGACGACGTCGTAGCTGTGTTTGCTCGGGCCTGTGGGCTCCCCCACGGATGCGTCACTCATGGGTCCTGCTCCTCGGTCGTAGAGAGTGGTGTCAACGTTCTGCCGGGCGGGTCGACGCGAACCGGCAGTCGGTGAAAAGGTTATACGTATAACTAAAGGTTAGCGGCAGTGTGGTGGATGTCAACCCCACCCGAGCAGCTCATCCCGGCGGGGGATGAGCTGCTCGCCGCCGTCAGGGCACGAGCGGTCGAGTGAGGTTCTCCGGCCGCAGCACGTCGTCGAGTTGCTCGCGGCTGAGCAGACCCCGTTCGAGCACGAGCGCGGCGACGGTGCGCCCGGTCGCGAGAGCGTCGGCGGCGATCGCGGTGGCCGCGGTGTACCCGATGTGCGGGTTGAGGGCGGTGACGACGCCGATGGACGCGTCCACCATGTTCTTCAGGTGGTCGATGTTCGCGCCGATGCCGACCACGCAGCGCTCCCGCAGGACGGTGCATCCGCGAGTGAGCAATTCGATCGTCTCGAACAGGCTGTGCGCGATGACCGGCTCGAAGGCATTGAGCTGAAGCTGCCCGCCCTCGGCCGCCATCGTCACGGTCAGGTCGTTGCCGACGACCCGGAAGGCGATCTGGTTCACGACCTCCGGGATCACCGGGTTCACCTTCCCCGGCATGATCGACGACCCCGCCTGCACGGGCGGCAACGTGATCTCACCGAAGCCGGCGCGCGGCCCCGACGACAGGAGCCGGAGGTCGTTGCAGATCTTGGACAGCTTCACCGCGGTGCGCTTGAGGACCCCGGACAGCTGGACGAACGCCCCGACGTCCTGCGTGGCTTCGATCAGGTCGGACGCCGTCGTCACCTCGATCCCGGTGATCGCGGCAAGGTGCTCGCGCACGCGCCACGCGTACTCGTGGTGCGCGTTGAGGCCGGTCCCGATCGCCGTTCCGCCCAGATTGATCTCGGAGATGAGCGTTGCCGCCTCCCCGAGTCGCTGAGAATCCTCGTCGATCATGAGAGCGAACGTCGCGATCTCCTGGCCCAGGGTCATCGGAACCGCATCCTGCAACTGGGTGCGGCCGACCTTGAGGACGTCGGAGAACTCCGTCGACTTCACCGCGAATGCCGCAGCCAAGTCCTGCATGGCCGCCCGCAGCCTGGTCAGGGCGGTTTGCAGGCCGGCCTTGATCGCGGTGGGGTAGACGTCGTTCGTGCTCTGGCTCATGTTCACATGCTCGAGCGGATGGAGATACTCGTAGCGGCCGCGCCGGTGGCCGAGCAATTCCAGGGCCCGGTTGGCCACCACCTCGTTCGCGTTCATGTTCGTCGACGTGCCGGCGCCGCCCTGGATGACGTCCACGACGAACTGGTCGCGCAGCGCGCCGGCCCGGATCTCGTCGCAGGCCGCCACGATGGCGTCCGCTTCGCGCCGCGGCAGCAGGCCGAGGCCGGCATTGGTCTGCGCCGCCGCCTGCTTGACGGACGCCAGCGCCGACACGAGGTCGGGATGGCTGGCCAGCGGAATGCCGGTGATCGGGAAGTTCTCCGTCGCCCGCAGCGTGTGGATGCCGTAGTAGGCGTCGTCGGGGACCTCGCGGTCGCCGAGGAGGTCGTGTTCGATGCGGGTCATCGTTCGGACGTCACCCGGGTCGGGAGGTCGCCCCACGGGAGCGGGGCGTTGCCGAACTTGGCGGCGCGAAGGTCGCCGGAGCGGGCGTGTCCCTCGAACTTCTCCAGACGCGACAGGCGGCCGCACACCTCGCCGAGCTTCGCGCTGCTGCCGAGGTCGCGCACCTCCTGATAGGTGAGCGTCTTGAGGAACTTGCCCACCCACAGACCGCCCGTGTAGCGGGCCGCACCGAGCGTCGGGAGGACGTGGTTGGTGCCGATCAGCTTGTCGCCGTAGGGAACACACGTTCCTTCGCCGAGGAACAGGGCGCCGTAGTTCCGCATGGAGGTCAGGGCCTGACGGGGGTCCTCGGTGAGGATCTGGACGTGCTCCGACGCGAAGACGTCGGCGAGCCGGTACGCCTCGTCGAGGGTGTCCACCACGTGGATCTGGCCGTGATCACGCCACGCGGGGCCGGCGATGGCGTTGGTGACCAAGCCGGGGAGCAGGGCGTCGATATGATCGATCACCGCTCGTCCCACGGACTCCGACGTGGTGATCAGCACGCACGGCGAATCCGGGCCGTGCTCGGCCTGGCTCAGCAGATCGACGGCGATGGTGAACGGGTCGGCCAGGTGATCGGCGACGATGAGCGTTTCGGTCGGTCCGGCGAAGAGGTCGATCCCGACCTCCCCGAACAGCTGGCGCTTCGCCTCGGCCACGTAGGCGTTGCCGGGGCCGGTGAGGATGGACACCGGGTCGATGGTCTCGGTGCCCAGCGCGAGTGCGGCGACGGCCTGCACGCCGCCGAGGACGAAGATCTCGTCGGCGCCGGCGAGGTGCATCGCCGCGACACTGATCTGCGGCGGCTCCCCGGCATTCGGAGGCGTCGTCGCGGCGACGCGTTCGACGCCCGCGACCTTCGCGGTGAGGACCGTCATGTGCGCGGACGCGGTCAGCGGGTAGCGCCCGCCGGGTACGTAGGCGGCAGCCGCGTCGATCGGGACGTTGCGGTGCCCGAGGAACACACCCGGGAGGGTCTCGACCTCGAGGTCCTGGATGGAGTCCCGCTGCGCCTGGGCGAAGTCGCGAATCTGGCGCTGCGCGAATCGCAGATCGTCGAGGACGGTCTCGGGAACGGACTTCACGATCTCCGCCACCCGGTCCTCGCCCAGCCGGAACGATTCGGGGGACCAGCCGTCGAACTTCTCGGAGTACTTCCGGACGGCGTCGTCGCCGTTCGCGCGGACGTCGGCGATGACGGCGGCGACGGTGTCGACCACGGCGGGGTTGCTCGCCCGCTGCGCTGGTTCACCGACGGCGGCCTTGAGGACGAATGACATGGGATGCTTCCTTCGGATGAGCGAGGGCTGGATCTGTTGTCACTCAGCATCGCGGTGCCACACGTGTTTCCGACAGTTGCATTGTGGGAACTATTTGCGTCGGTTCATGCACGTTCTGTGTACCATTGAGCATGGTTTTCACCGTCGCTGACGCTCTCGACATCGATCTCCTGAAAGACGCGGGAGCCCGTGTCCTGACCGGATCGGGCAGCCTCGACCGTGAGGTGCGCTGGGTGCATTCCTCGGAGATCTCGGATATCGCCCGCTTCCTCCGGGGTGGAGAATTACTCCTGACCGCCGGGCTCGGAATGGGCAGCACGGGCGCCCTTCAGCAGGTGTTCGTGCGCGCAGCCGCTCATGCCGGGGCCGCGGCGCTCGTCATCGAGGAGTCGGGACGGATGTTCGACCGCGTACCGGATGCAGTAGTCGCCGAAGGGCAGGCCTGCGGCCTGCCGATCATCGCCCTCGCCCGCGAGGTGTCGTTCGCCGGCGTCTCGTCGCAGGTACACGAGATCCTGACCGGCAAGCGCCTGCAGGCGCTCACCCACGAACGGGAAGTCGAGTCCACTTTCTCGAACCTCCTCCTGGACGGCGCCGATTACCTCTCGATCGTGCAGACGCTGGCCGAACTCACCGACGGCACGGTGGTGCTCGAGAACATCGCGCATCGCGTGATGGCGTACGTCGGCGAATTCGACGAGGAAGCCGGCATCGAGGGCTGGGACCGGCACGCGCGGGGCCTCCACAGCGACGACAGCGGATGCGTCCGCAGGCCGGTCCTGATGCGCGGTCAGCCGTGGGGCTGGATTCACGTCTTCACCGACCGGCCCGCGACCGAACGGGCCACCGCGGCCTTCGCGACCGAGCGTGCCGCCGCGGCCGTCGCGATCTCGTTGCTGACCGACCGCAGCCGGGAAGCGAGGGACGATCAGCGGAGCACGGCATTGATCACGCGACTGCTGATCGGGGATCTCTCCGGGGCCGAATTCGTCGACCAGGCAGGAAGACTCGGATATCAGCTGGGGTCGGGACAGATCGTCGTCGTCATCGCGAACAAGGATGCCCGCGACGAGTCGTCCGGTCCGCGGGCCGGCCGTCAGATCGACACGGGTGCGATCAGCGCCGACATGGGCGACTACGTCGTGGCCGTGGCGGCGGAGTCCGGTCGAACCCGCGCCGAGCTCACGGGCCTGCTCGGGAATATGGAGCACGGTGGCGGCATGAGCCGCGCGGTGCCCGCATCGATGCTGCAGGTCGCGGTCACGCAGGCGAAGAGTGCCGCCGCGGTGTCGCGCTCCCTGCCTGCCTCACCCATGCTGCACTTCGACGACCTCGGCGTCGAACGTCTGCTCGTGACGTTGGCGCAGGGTCCCGAACTCGCCAGCTTCGTCGAGGACGAACTCGGCCCACTGCTCACGAAGGATGCGCAGTCCACGACCCCGCTGTTGCCGACACTGCGCGCCTTCCTCGCCGTCGACGGCCGCAAGACCGAAGCGGCCGAGAAACTCTTCATCCAGCGCCGGACCTTGTACAACCGGCTCGACCGCATCGCCGCGATCCTGGGCAAATCCCTGGACGACGCCGCCACTCGCCAGAGCCTGCTGCTCGCGGTGAAGGGGCTGGATCTGCTCGAGGGGTCGTCCATCGTGGCTCGACGGAGTGGGCGACCATGATTCGGATCGGGCGACCATGATTACGGAGCGGGCGGCCATGACACGGTCGGCGCCGGCTTCTCATTCTGTGCAGTCTGCGCGTAGGAGGTACACGGTCTGTACCTGTTGTGCGGCGCGTCACCTTCGTAATGTTTTCCTCGAGATTCCGGCCATCCAGTCGGCGTTGATCGAAAGTTCACGCACTCGCTACTCGCTGAACGGATGCCTACCCCCGTAGGCGCCCGCGGCGGTCCGAGACCTACCGCAAGGACGAAATCATGGCAACACATGGAGCAGGCACCGCTCCCGTGCTCGACCATACACGCGTGCGAAAGGCGCGAATCGCAACATTCTTCGGCTTCTTCCAGCTCGGCGCCGTGATGTTGATGTGGTCGACGAGCACCACCTCGTTGCGTAGTCACCTCGGATGGGAAGGCGACGGCGGCGACTCCCAGTTCGGCCTCCTCGCGCTGTCGATCGGCATCGGCGCCGCTGTCGGCTGCTTCGCCATCGGCCCCTTCATCGACCGGTACGGTCCGAGAAACACGGCCATGCCCACGATGGTCGTCTACCCCCTCTGTTACATCCCCCTCGCGTTCCTCGACGGGCTGGTCGGAGCGATGGTGATCGGCGTGCTCATCGGACTGCTCCGCGGCGCCTTCGACACGGCGTTCAACACCCACGGTGTGCAGGTCGAGCGGTACTACGGGCGACCCATCATGTCCGCGTTCCACGCCGCCTACCCGGCGGGTGGCTTCGTTCTCGGACTCGTCGGCAGCGCTCTGGCGCGGCACTTCACCGACAGCCCGGCCGTCGCCTACATCTCGATCGGCGTGGTCCTGTCGGTACTCGGTGTCGTCTTCGGCAAATGGCTTCTCTCGCTCGACGAGTTGCTGCCTCCGGACCAGGACGAGATTCCGGGCGCCGCCGACCCCGCGCACCCGGGGAAGCGTTCGGCCACCACGGCGACGCTTCTCGTGATGATCGGATTCGGTGTGCTCCTGCTCGGATCGATGTTGAGCGAGGGCGCGGTCCTGGACTGGGGTCAGGAATTCGTTCGCCGAGCGGTCGGCACCACGGCGGGCCTGGCAGCGACGGCTGTCACGCTCTACTCGGGAGCGCAGTTCGTCGGCCGGTTGTTCGGCGACAAGCTGGCCGAGTACTTCGGCGCTCGACTCATCGTCGGTGCGAGCGGTGTCATCGGTGCCGCCGGTGCGCTTCTCGCGATGCTGGGTGGCTCGGCGCCGCTCGCCCTCACCGGCTTCGTGCTGCTGGGACTCGGCCTGGCGTGCATGGCGCCGCTCATGCTGTCGGCGGCCGGGCGACGCGATCCCGAGAACGCGGGGCGGAACATCGGTCTGGTCAACGCAATCGGCTACGTGGGCATGCTCGTCGGGCCTGCTGCGATCACCGTCGTCGTCGACAACCTCGGTATCGAATGGATGCCGCTTCTGCCAGCCATCCTTCTCGCGCTGATCGCGATCGGCGGTCCCGCGTTGATGCGCCTGGTGCCGCGCTACCACAAGCCGGCGTCGGAGACGAGCAGGCACGAGGTCGCGACCGGGTAGGTCGTCCGGCACTTCCGATTCCTGCGGTCCGGTACCTCTCCCGAGGTGCCGGACCGCCTTTCGTGTCGTTGCCCGGTGATACGATTAACCATCCCCCGACACGAACAGGAGACAGCTGTTCCTACCGAGAGTCCGCCGTTGAAGCGCGGTGAGCGTGGCTGGAAAGCAGCAACTTTCGTCGTCTTCGTCGGAACGGGGATCACCTATGCGTCCTGGGTGACCCGCACCCCAGCCATTCGCTCGTCCCTGGGAGTCGGCACGGGCGACATGGGTCTGATCATTCTCGGTCTGTCGATCGGATCGATGGCGGGGCTGCTGCTCGCCGGTCCCGTCGTCGCCCGGATCGGTGCCCGTCACGTCATCACGGCCGCGGCCACGGTCGCGAGCCTCGGCCTGTTCAATGTGACTCGGTTCGGGTGTCGCGATCGCGGCCCTGGTCGGTCTGGAACTCGCCTTCACCGGTGCGGGATTCGGCATGTGCGAGGTGGCCCTCAACGTCGAGGGTGCAGCGATCGAGAAGCGCATGGGACGCAGCTTTCTTCCGTCGCTGCGCGGTGCGTTCAGTCTCGGAACGCTCGCCGGCGCGGGCCTCGGGGCGGTCGCCGAACTGCTCGATGTTCCGGTGCCGGTGCATCTCGGGGTGCTGGCCGTCGTGGTCCTCGTGACGAGCGTGAGCGTCGTGGCGCTGCTACCTCCGGCTACCGGACGAGAGGCCGGGCGCACGTGCCGTCGATCCGGCACGTCCGGCGGTCTGACCATCTGGCGGGACACCCGGATCGTTCTCCTCGGCCTGATCGCGCTGGGCATGGCGTTCGCGGAAGGCAGCGCCAACGATTGGCTTCCACTGGGAATCGTCGACGGGTACGGAGTCGGGTCGGCCACCGGCGCTGCGTTCTACGTCGTGTTCGTGGCCGCGATGACGTCGGGCCGCCTACTCGGCGGGCGCGTCGTCGACCGGTACGGCCGCTCTGCGACCGTCCGCTGGTCCGCGGCGCTCGCGGTGGCGGGGGACCTGATCGTGATCCTGGCGGGGAACCTGGTTCTCGCCGCGCTCGGCTGTGCGTTGTGGGGTGTCGTTGTCGCCCTTGGATTTCCGCTCGCACTGTCCGCGGCAGCCGACTCGGGTGCCGGCGCCGCGCGACGCGTCAGCGCGGTGTCGACGCTCGGGTACATGGCGTTTCTGGTCGGGCCGCCGCTCCTCGGGCTGCTCGGTGAGCAGTTCGGGCTCCTGCAGGCCTTCTACGTCGTCCTCGCCGGCGCCGTCCTCGCCGGGTTGGTTGCGAGTGCGGCCGGGGAAACCCGCGAGAGGGAGGAGTCTCCGCTCGCCGAGGAGCGGATCGGCTCGAGGTGAACACACGGTTCGCCCGGCCTCTGGGAACGAGGCCGGGCGAACCGTGATCGGATCACATCACACTGCGGCAGAAGCGATGTGGGGTGCCACGCGCAGCGCGTTGGCCGCGATGGTCAGCGCGGGGTTGAGCGCCGCCGACGAAGGGAAGAACGATCCGTCCACGACCCACAGGTTGTCGACGTCGTGACTGCGACAGTTCGGGTCGAGGACACTCGCCGCCGGATCGGTACCCGCGACCGCGGTTCCGCACATGTGCGAGTTCGTCGCGATCCCCATCCGCTCGGTGAGGATGATCGGATACCCCGCCTTGCGGACTGCCGTCGAGACGCGGCGAACCAGTTCACTGTGCGGTGCCGTGTTGTTGGGCGTCCAGTCGACGATGATCCGGTCGCCGTCGATCCGGACCCGATTGTTCCGCGTCGGCAGATCCTCGGTGGTGAGGTAGATGTCGAGGCTGCGATCCACCACCGCCTTCAGCGCCCACATCGGAGCCCAGGGCCGCGCCCCCTTCACGTGCGCGGCCTGCAGTTTGCCGAGCATCTGCAGATTGCCGAGCGGATACTCGTTGCTCGGGCCCGCGACGTACCAGTCGTTGATTCCCAACGTCTTCTGCCACGCAGTCGTGTTCGTCCGGAAGGGGTTGACGCCCATGAAGAACGTGCTGTTGTGCACCATGTAGTTCCGGCCCAGCAGCCCCGACGAGTTGCCGAGGCCGTCCGGATTCCGTTCGTCGGCCGAGCGGAGCAACAGTGCCGCGGTGTTGACCGCCCCTGCCGAGACCACGAACTGGTTGGCCGTGATCCGGATCGTGCGACCACGGAACTCGGCCTCCGCGGCGACGGTTCGCGTGCCCTTCGCATCGGTGAGCAGACGCGTCACCTTCGCTTCGGTGAGCAGACGCACCCGCTCCGACTCGAGAGCGGGCCGCAGCGCGCGGTTCTCCGCCTCACTCTTGTGATCGGTCTGCGACGGGGTGCCGTCCGACGCCGTCGACTGCCTGCGATGCTCCTGCGTGGTCAGGTTCATGCCGTTCGGTGTGTGGAACGGGTGCAGTCCCTGTTGACGAAGCGAGGACGCGAAACGCTCGATCGTCGGCTCGTGCGGCAACGGCGGCAACGGGTACGGAGACGACCGCGGCGGTTCCGTCGGATCCTCGCCGTCGATACCGTGCACCTGGTAGAGGCGCTCCGCCTCGGCATAGAACGGTTCGAGATCGGCGTAGCTGAACGGCCACTTCGGTGAGATGCCGTCGTAGTGCTGCGTCTCCTCGAAATCCGTGACGCGGAATCGGGGGAGGCTGCCGCCGTAGAACTTGGTGTTGCCGCCCACCCAGTAGTACACGCCGGGCTGGAACGGTTCACCGTTGCTGCCGTCGAACCACGGTTCCGCGGTCTTGTACCGGCCTTCGAGGAACATTTCCGCGGCCTGCGAGTTCTCCACCTCGCGGGGGAGGAACCGCCCGCGCTCGACGACCAGGACGTCGACGTCCCGATCGCGGAGCGCCCACGCCAGCGTCGAACCACCCATCCCGGATCCGACGACCACGACATCGGCGGTGACCGTGTCGGAGTCGCCCACATCGACCACCGCGCCTTCGCGCAGCGGTGAATACGCGTCGATCTGATCGTGTCCGGACGTTCTCACAGGTGCTGTTCCTTGGCTCGGGTCGCCCAGTACTCGTCCTGACGCTCGTCTTCGATGTACGCGGGAACGGGGAAGTCCCACCAACCGGGAACCCATGGTCCCGCCGCATCACGATCGGTCGGGATTTCGATCAGCGCAGGCGCTTTCGAGTCGAAGGCCTTCCGGTACGTGCTCTCGAGGTCGGCCGGGTCGTCCACCCGGAACGATTCGAGTCCGAACGACTGGCCGAGTGCCTTGAAGTCGGGGCTGTACGGGGTGCCGTCCGGGCGGTTGAACTCGGTGCCGATGTGCCGGCTGGTCTGCTTGCGCTGGCCGCCGCGGATGGACATGTAGCCCGCGTTGTCCTGGACCACGAAGACCACCGGAATGTCGTGCTGCACGCAGACACCGATCTCCTGCGATGTCATGAGGAAGTCGCCGTCACCGAGCACGCACGCCACCTGCCGGTCGGGGGCGGCGAGCTTGGCGCCGATCGCGGCGGGCACGGCCCAGCCCATGGACGAGAATCCGCCGGACGTCAGGTGGGTGCGCGGGTGATACACCGGGAAAGTCTGCTTGACGGCGCCCTGGGTGTTGCCGGAGCCGGCGACGATGATGCCGTCCCGTTCCATCACCGACCGCAGACCGCCGAGGGGGCGCTGGGAGGTGAACGGGAACCGGTCGGAATCGCGCCGGCCGGCGAGCTTGGTCTCCCACTCGGCCTTCAGCTGCTCGAGTTCGGCGAGGTATTCGGACCGGTCGGCGCTGCTGCGGGGGAGGGAGGCGACGATCGCGGCGACGGTCGGCTTGGCGTCGGCGACTATGCCGACCTCGGCCGGGTAGTTCTTGCCGATCTCGTGCGGATCGATGTCGATGTGGATGAGCTTGGCGGGCGGAATCGAGAACGTGACTCCCTGCGCGTAGCTGGAGGAAGACCAGTCGGTGAACCGGCATCCGATGGAGATCACCACGTCGGCGCGAGAGGCGACGGCGTTGCCCACGATCGTTCCTGTTTGGCCGACGCTGCCCGCGAACAGCGCGTGGTCCTCGGGGAACGCGCCCTTGCCGTTCCACGTGGTGACCACGGGGATCTGCCACGCCTCGGCGAGGGCGAGCACCTCGTCGGCCGAGTCGGACGTGATGGCACCGCCGCCGACGACGATCACCGGCCGTCGAGAGTCACGGAGCACGTCGACGGCCTTGTCGATCGCCAACGGGTCGGGCTGCTGGAGCCCGACCGGCAGCCGCCGTGCGAGGTCGTGAAGGGAGACGTCGGCGGCCTCGGCCTGCACGTCCATCGGCACCTCGATGTGCGCGGGCCCCGGGCGACCGGTCAGCATGGTGCTGAACGCACGGTGCATGATGAACGGCAGTTCCTCCACGCGGGTGGCGACCCAGCTGCGCTTCGACACTGCGTCGGTGACCTGCGGAAAGCCGTTGTCGGTGTGCCGCTCCAGTTCCTGGAGCAGACCACGCCCGCGCATGTGAGTGGGCGGCCCGCCGGTGATGCACAGCAGACTCGTCGAGTCGCTGTACGCGGTCGCGAGACCGAGCACGGTGTTCGCCGCGCCCGCCCCGATCGACGCCACCGCGGCCATCGGCTTCCCGGACACCCGGTAGTACCCGTCCGCGAGGTGCGTGGCGCTCTGCTCGTGGTAGACCTGGATGAACGGGATCTCGGACCCCTTCTCCAGGAACGCATCGGTGAGCGACCAGATCCCGTGGCCGGGAATTCCGGTGACGTACTCGACGCCGTACTGCTTCAGGACCTGGGCGACCACCTGCCCGCCGGTCAATTTCGCCATGATCGTTTCTCCTTGCTGTGTCAGTTCGCTACGCGGGCGGCGTAGCGCAGTCCCTGCTTGGTCAGTCGGCGCACGTTCGGCTCCGACAGGTCTGCCGGCGTGTGACCGATCGAGTGGTAGAAGACCCGGCCGGCGCCCCACTGGCGCACCCACGCCACCGGGCTGCGCAGGCCCTCCAGCCAGGGCAGGTGCTCGCCGCTGAACTCGGTCTCCGCGAGCACCCGGTTGTTCGGGTCGACGTGCATGTAGTACTGCTCGGACGCCACCGCGAAGTCCTCGACACCGGCGGTCACCTCGTGCTCGCGGTCGGTGATGCTCACCTTGTACGGCTGCGGGAAGGACTCTCCCGCAGGATGTTCGACGAAGTCGCCGCCGAGGAGGAAGTGGTACTTCAGGCTCGCCCGGAACGCGGCGGCGGCGCCGTGCCACGCCGCGACCCCGGTTCCGGCCGCGACGGCGTCGAGCAGGTTCTTCTCCTGCGAATCGCTCAGGTCTTCGGTGGTGAGCGCGTTGTTCCAGCCGAGCACGATCAGGTCGTATCCGGTCAGGTCACGGTCGAGGGTGAAGATGTCCTGCGACTCCTCGACCTGGTAGTTCAGCTCGGAAAACAGTTCGCGTGCCCATGCGGCGATGTCGTACGGATGGTGGCCGGGCCAGCCGCCGTACAGGTAGAGGACCTTGGTCATGAGTGCTCCCGTGGATGGTGAAACCGGAAATGGTGAAACGATTAACTTATGGTGGTGAATCGTATCACCGGCTGGGGAGCTGTCAATGGCTGATGCCGAGGGGAACGTGGGGAGCGTCCGGACGCGGACTAGGATCGGGCTTTGCCATTTGTGCGCTCCGGTGCGCAACGGCCGGTTGCGGCCGATGATCGCCGACGAGGGAGCACCACTTGGTCACGATGAAAGACGTCGCCCGGGCGGCCGGAGTATCGGTCGCCACCGTCTCCTACGCCTTCAGCAAATCGTCGAAGGTCTCTGCGACACAACGAGAACGCATCTATTCCGTCGCCGCGGGACTCGGCTACGCCGGCCCGAACATCGCCGGGAGCAGTCTGCGGTCGGGGCGGATCGGCGCGGTCGGCGTGATCGTGCCCGACTCCCCGGTGCAGGCGCTCGAGGATCCGTCCGTGACCCTGCTGATGAAGGGCATCGCGGAAATCGGGAACTCGGCCGACATCGCCCTCACCCTGTTTCCGGCCTCGCGCGGTGGATCCCCGGATTCACCACCGAACTCACTGGTTCTCCGTGGCCTCGTGGACGGTGTGGTCATCCACAACGTCCCCGACGGGCATCCTCTGGTCGAGGCGATCATCGCGCGCGGTATCCCGGCCGTCGTGGTCGATTCGCCGCGAAGCGCGGGACTCCCGTTCGTGGCCATCGACGACCGGCACGGCGCCTACCTGCAGATGGACCACATCCTGAGCCTGGGCCACCGACGCATCGGGATCATCGTCGATAAGCTCGGCCAGGATTCCGACTGCCGGATGGTCACGGCGGACGACGTCGATGCGGCGACCGAACGCAACGCGCGAGAGCGGCTTGCCGGTTACTTCGCCGCGGCCCGCGACCACCACCTCCCGGTGGAGGAACTGTCGATCGTCGTGGCGGGCAACATCGATCGCGCCGCCGGTGCCGAGGCCACCCGGATCCTGCTCGACGCCGCTCAGCCGACCGCTCTCGTGGCGACGTCCGACGTGCACGCGGTGGCGGCGTGGCAGGTGTTACGCGAGCGCGGACTCGCCGTGCCCGACGACATGTCCGTCATCGGATTCGACGACGCACCCGTTGCAGAACTACTCGGTCTCAGCACAATTCATCAACCGATCGTCGAGAAGGGCCGCGCGGCCGCGACGATCCTGCTCGATCGACTGGGTGGCGGCACCCGCACGCGATCGTTGATGAAGACGTCACTGGTCGTCCGCGCCAGCACCGCGCCGCCGCGCGAATCCAGTACCGCGCCGCCGCGCGAATGATGGCGATGCCCCGCGACAGCCGGACGTCATCCTCCATGATGGATCGATGACGACTGCGGTGCCGCGACTGGGCGTGACGTTCATCCCGACGATCGAACCCGAGAGGTTGAAGGACTTCGCGCGGATTGCCGAGGACAGTGGCCTCGACGAGATCTGGTTGTGGGAGGACTGTTTCAAGGAGAGCGGCGTGGCTTCGGCGGCCGCGGCACTCGCGTGGACGGAGCGAATCCACGTCGGCGTCGGGTTGATGCCCGTCCCGCTGCGCAACGTCGCGCTCACCGCGATGGAGATCGCCACGCTCGCTCGGTTGTTTCCCGGTCGAGTGATTGCGGGCATCGGACACGGTGTGCAGGGATGGATGGAGCAGGTGGGTGCGCGGGCGGCGTCACCGATGACCCTCCTCGAGGAGTACACGGTGGCGCTCCGGGCACTGCTGGACGGCGAGTCGGTGAGCACACAGGGACGGTACGTTCGGCTCGATCGTGTGAGACTCGACTGGCCTCCCACCGAGCGGGTTCCGCTGATGCTGGGCGGCGAAGGTCCCAAGTCGGTCCGGCTGGCGGCGCGTCTGGGTGACGGCAACCTCCTCGCGTCCGCGGTCGGCGACGACGACATCCGCAGGACCCGCGACCTGATCGTCGAGGAGATCGGCGACGAACGGGCGTCGTCGCATCGCATGGTCGTCCCGAAGATCGCCGCCACCGGCGAGGGTGCGCGGCAACGGGTGGACGCGGAACTGGCGCGGTGGGAGAAGCCGGCCGACACGGGAATCGGGGTCGCGGGTGACGCGAGCACCGTCGCCGAAGAGGTGCGAAGGCTTGCCCGCCTGGGCGCGACGTCGGTGGCCTTCGCGCCGACCGAGGACGAACCGGATCTGCTGGGCTTCGTCGAGTTCCTCGGCCGCGCCGTCAAACCCCTGCTCCCCACGTGAGTGGCAAAGAGTGCCAGGGCACACTTTCCCACTCACGTGCGGGTCAGTTGCCGGTCGGCCAGGTGTCGGACAGGGTGTAGCCGGTCGGGAACGGGTCGGCGGGGTCGAGTCCGACCTGGCTGAGTTCGGTGATGTACGCCTGGCCGCTCACGCGGGGAACCACGGCGTCGTACGTTCCGACCTTCGTCAGTCTGTCGATCCGGCTCTCGAAGCGACTGCCGATCACCGATTCGTGCACGAACTTCTCCCCGACCTCGATGAGGCCCTTCGCCTTCAGCACCGCCAGTCGAGCGGACGTGCCGGTGCCGCAGGGCGAGCGGTCGAGCCGGCCGGGGGAGACCACCACGGCATTCCGGGCGGTCAGCACCCCGTCGGTGCGGGAGAGCGGTCCGACGAATTCGGTCTGGGTGATTCCGGCGAACTCGGGATTGGTCGGGTGCACGGCGGGGATCTGCTCGGCGGCGGCGGTCTTGAGCTTCTGTCCGAGGTCGCAGATGTCGCGTGCCTCGTCGGGTTGCAGCTTCAATCCGAGTTGGTCGGCGTCGGCGAGGACGTAGGCCATGCCGCCCCACGCGACGTCGACGGTGAGGGTGCCGTAGCCGTCGAGTTCGAGCGGCACCCCGACCTCGTAGGCGAACGCGGGCTGGTTCTCGAACTCGACGCTCGTCACCTTGCCGTTCTCGCAGGTGCAGCGAATGCGGATGAGTCCGGCGGGTGCTTCCAGCACGATGTCGGTGATCGGTTCGACCATGGGAATCATGCCGGTCTCGAGCAGTGCGGTGACGACACACATGGTGTTGCTCCCCGACATGGCCGGGTACTCCGTGGACTCGGCGATGACGTAGCCCATCTGGGCCTCGGGATCCGTCGCCGGGACGACGAAGTTGACGCACTGGGTCACCGAGCCCCGCGGCTCGTGGAGCAGTAGCTGCCGGAGGTCGTCGCGGTGCTCACGGAAGTGCTTCATCTTGTCGAAGACCGTGGCGCCGGGGACGTCGCCGATTCCGCCGGTGACGACGTTGTTGATCTCGCCCCCGACGTGACACTTGACTACGTTGACTACTCGACTCCAGCGCACGATCTTCCTCCGTGTGTTCGTCTGCGTTGCGGTGCCCGGTTCCACCCTGCCAGGGGTGAACTTCTCTTCGCCTGCCGGCGAGAGGCGAGGCCGGCAGCAGGGGTGACTGCTGCCGGCCTCTGCGCACGTGTCGGGGAAGGGTCACTCCGTGATGAACGCGCGCGGTCTTCTTGGCGGTGACTAGCGGGCGTAGGTGAGGCCGGTCTCGGCGATGAGCTTGGTGAGCTCTTCCTTCTTGTCCGCGGGCAGCTCACCGTACGGTGCGCGGGGCACTCCGAGGTCCACGCCGACGGCCTGCGCGGCGGCCTTGGTGGCCACGGCGTAACCCTCCTTGCCGAGGAAGTCGAGGACGTTCCACAGCCGCTTGAAGATTTCGAGGGCCTCGGTGTACTTGCCGGCCTTGGCGAGTTCGTAGATCGCGACGCACTCCTTGGGCGCGAAGTTGGGCGCACCCCAGATGGAGCCGGCGGCACCGGCGGAGAAGGCGGGCAGCACGATCGTGTCCCAGCCGACGAAGGTGTCGATGGCGTCGCCGAGGTTGAAGATGAGGTCGAAGGCCTGCTCGATCGATCCGGACGTGTCCTTGATGTACTTGACGGCGTCCGTGCGTTCCAGCAGTTCCCGGTAGAACGGTCGGTCGAGGTTCATCCCCGTGACACCCGGCAGGTTGTACGCGATCACCGGGATGTTCGCCGCTTCGCCGACGGTGGCGAAGTACTCGATGACCTCGTGGCGCGTGGGGGCCTCGTAGAAGGGCTGCACCAGCAGGACGGCGTCGGCGCCCGCGTCGGCCGCGTGCCGGGACAGTTCGATGGCCTCCGCGGTGCGGGTGGAGCCGGTCTGCGGTGCTACGGGCACGCGGCCGGCGGCCTGGTCGATGACGACCGTGTTGACGAACTTGCGCTCGTCGAGCGTGAGAGCTGCGAACTCTCCGGTGCTGCCGCCGGGGACCAGGCCGTGCAGTCCGTTCTCGATCAGGAAGTCGACGTGGTTGCGCAGTGCGCCCTCGTCGACGGAGCCGTCCTGGGCGAAGGGAGTGGAGACGGCGGCGAGGATGCCACCCAGCTTCTTGGTCATGTCGTGTCCTTGTTCGGTGGTGGTGGTCGATGCCCGTTGTGGGGTCCTCGACTGGTGAACTTCCGGGAACTGCTCTGGCCTTTCGACAATTGTCAGATTGCCGATTGTCGACAAGGGAACGATCTTAAATCTAAGGTCGATCCGCGGTGGTGTCAAGGGATCGGCCGGGGTTCTTCGGCCGCTATTCGCCGACGGTGATGGGATCGCGGCGGAGCGGCTCCGCCGCCACCCTCGCATCGACTTTCCGGCCTGCGGTTTCGTGCAGCGTCGCCGCCGCCACAATGGCCATCACGCCCGTCACGATCAGAATGACCGACGGTGACAACGGACTGCCGGTTGTGGCGATCAGATAGGTCGCGACGTACGGTGCGGTGCCGCCGAAGACTGCGACCGAGATGTTGAATCCGATCGAGAATCCTGCGTACCGAACACGACTCGGGAAGATCTCCACCATCGCTGCGCCCGACGCGGACATGAACATGGCGAGGCAGATCCCCATCGCGGCGTGCGCGACGACGATTGCGGGGACATTCCCCGTCGCGAACACCATGAACGCGGGATAGACGATCAGCGTGCTCGAGACGGCGCCGAGGATGATCACGGGTTTGCGACCGTAGCGGTCGGAGAAGCGGGCGAACACGAAGATGGCGACCGCCGCCGAGCACAGGCAGGTGACCGTCGACGCGGAGGCCAGACCGAACGAGAATCCCACCTCCGACTGCAGATACGTCTCCATGTAGACGAAGATGAAGTAGAAAGCCGCGGCCTGCAGTGCAATACAACCGACCACCTGCAGGATCTGCCGGCGACTGGTCGCGAGGGCGTCCTTGACCGGGGACTCGCTGACTTCGCCCGAGGCCTGAAGTCGTTCGAATTCCGCTGTGTCGCTCAGCTTCAGGCGTATGTAGAGCCCGACCAGTCCGAGCGGTCCCGCGATGAGGAAGGGGATGCGCCAGCCCCACTCGAACATCGCCGCCTCGCTCAGTGCGGCGTTGAGGCCCAGGATGAGGACCGAGGCCGCCGCGTTGGCGAGGTAACTCGAGCAGTGCCAGAAGCTGACGGTGCGCGCCCGCCGGCCGCGTTTCGCGGATTCGACGAGGAACGTCGCCGCACCGCCGGGTTCGCCGCCGGCGGCGAAACCCTGAATGATCCGCAGTGTCACGAGCAGCGCCGGGGCTGCGAGGCCGATGGTGGCGTATCCCGGCAGCAGGCCGACCGCGAACGTCGACAGCGACATCAGGATGATCACCGTCGCAAGGATCTTCTTGCGGCCGACCTTGTCTCCGAGCCGGCCGAAGACGAAGCCGCCGATCGGGTTCATCAGGAACGCGACTCCGAACGCGGCGAACGTCGCCAGCAGACTCGTCGCCGGGTTCTCGGAGGGGAAGAAGATCCTGCCGAGCAGGACGGCGAGGAACCCGTATGCGGCGAAGTCGAACCAGGTGATGAAGTTTCCGATCGCGGCGGCCGTGATGGCCCGCCGCATCTCGGGACCGTGCAAACCGCCCTGTACTTCCGTCATGTGTCTTCCGATCGATCGAAGTTTATGTCGACAATCTGTCTGTGGGGTAGTGCTGAACGAGAGTGGGTGTCGGGGTGTGCTCAGTTGCAGCGGGAGGGAATGAATTCCCCGACCGCGTTGCGCGTGGTTCCCACACGAGGTGCGTTGGCCAGTCCGACGGTCACGGGCCCCAGTGCCGGGTCGACGGCGTCCATGATCGACCACGGCACCCGGAAGACCCGTCCCGGTGAGGCGGCCCAGGGCAGCAGCGTGGTCGCGACGACGTGACCCCGCTGCGAGACGGTCACCTTCGGGAACCGGACCAGCTGATCGGTCCACAGCAGCAGGCGCTGTCGTGGTGGTGCCGGGTCACCCGCCCGGAGCACTCCGGGGGAAACCCAGCGGAACGGTGGGGCCGCGAGGATGCGCACGGCGGTCGCACCCGGATCGATCGCTTCGCCGGCGTCGAGGAACGCGGCCACCCGGTCTGCGACGAACGTGCCGTCGAGGGCAGCGATGTCGGCGGTGTCGACCGGGTGCAGGACGTTGCCCGCGGCGAAGACGCCCGGCCGGCTGGTGCGCAGAGCGGTGTCGACCAGCGGTCCCTTCGTTCCGGGGTCGATGGCGATACCCGCCGTGCGCGCGAGTTCGTGATCCGGGATCCAGTCGCCGGTGAAGACGACCGTGTCGCATTCGACGATCTCGCGTGCGCCGGTGTCGAGATTCTCGATCTCGACCGCCTCCAGATTCCCGCGACCGATGATCCGCACGACGCGGGTGCGGGTGGCGATCGGGAGCCGGAACAACGCCTTACCGGGAATGGTGAAGGCGGCGTAGGACTCCGGCGACGGGTACTGCGTCGTCATGAGCACGGTCCTGCATCCGGCGTGCTTCAGCGTCGTGACCGCCGACCAGCTCACGAGTTCGCCGCCGACGACCACCGCACGTGTTCCGACACGTCCGTGGTGCAGGTGCACGATGTTCTGCAGCTGTCCGGTGGTGTAGACCCCGGACGGTCTGTCGCCGGGAATCATGCGGGCCGGACGGGCACGCTCGCGGGCACCGGTGGCCAGGACGAGCGCCCTGGACTCGATGCGGAGGAGACCCGCGGGTGAGGTGACGTCGAGCGCGCCGTCGGGATGCACCGCCGTCACCATCGCATTCGGCATGATGTCGGCGCCCGCGGACTTCGCCTCCCGCACCAGGCGTTCGGCGTAGGCGGGGCCGCCGATGAACGTGTGCATGTCGCGGATGCCATAGCCGGGGTGATCGCAATGCCGCGGGATCCCACCCGCGCGGCTTTCGCGGTCCAGGACGAGAGCCTGGCGCCCGTGGACCTTTCCGAGTTGCGTGGCCGCGGCCAACCCGGCGGGACCCGCGCCGACGATGGCGACATCGGCGGTCACCACGGTGCGTGAGGTGTCGGGAGCGCTCATCGGACGGCTTCCTTCCGGGTCTCGGTCGCTTCGGGCGAACCGGCGGGGCATCGGTGTGCATCGACGAGCGAGCCGACCTCGGCGCCGCAGAAGAAGCCCTGGCACCGGCCGTTCATCGCCCGGGTGCGGCGACGGAGCCCGTCGAGTCCGGCCGGGGGGATCAGCGACTGGTACGCGTCGCGGATCTCACCCGCCGTGACGCGCTCGCAGAAGCAGACGACCCTGCCGTATTCACTGTCACGCGCGATGAGTTCGGCGTCCTGATACGGGCGAGTGAATGCTTCGCCGATGTTCGGCATCCGGGGTGGTGGTGGCAATTCGGTGCGTGCGCCGTCGAGAACGCCTGCCTTGGTGAGCAGTTCGCCGACGTACTCGGCCACCGCCATACCGGACGTCAGTCCGGTCGAGCGGATTCCGCCGACCAGAACGTAGCGCTGATCGTGGTCGACCTCGACGAGGTAGTCACCGTAGTCGATGGCGGCACGGAGTCCGGCGTACGTGGCGGTGACCTCCTCCTCGAGCAGGCGCGGCATCAGCGTGCCGCCCTTGCCCAGCAGGAACTCGAAGCCGGCCTCCGACGTCGCCGTCGCGGAACGGTCGGTGAGGTCTTCCGCAGTGGGCCCGAGCATCACGTTGCCGTAGATCGTCGGGCTGACCAGAACACCCTTGCCGCGCGATGTCGGGACGGGGAGCACGATTTTGTCGATCAACGGCCGCGCGAGCTTGTCGTAGACGAGCAGTTCGCCGCGCCGCGGGGTGACGTGGAATCGGTCGTAGCCGAATTCCTGGTCGATGTAGTCGGCTCCCAACCCGGCGGCGTTGATCACCCACCGCGCGCTGATGTCGCCGCTCGACGTGTGCAGGATCGTCCGCTCGGGCAGGGCGGTCACCGACTCGGCGCGGGTCCGCGTCCGCAGTGTCACCCCGCGGGCGACGGCGTCGGTGGCCAGCGCGAGGTTGGTGGTCCAGGTGCAGATGATCGACTCGTCGGGGACGGTGAGCCCGCCGAGCGCGCCGTCACCGAGCGCGGGCACGAGACGATAGACCTCGTCGGCGTCGATGATGTCGCAGTGGGTGTAGCCGTTGTCGGCTGCCTTGTCGCGCAGGCCCGGCAGTGCGGCCAGTTCCTCGTCGTTCCACGCGACGAGGATGGCGCCCGACCGTTCGACGGGAATCCCGGTCTGCTGCGCGTATTCGGAGAGCAGCGTGTAGCCGCGGCTCACCATGCGGGATTCGAGCGTGCCCGGCTTCGCGTCGTATCCGGTGTGCAGGATCGCCGTGTTCGCCTTGCTCGTCCCGTCGCCCACGTCGTCCCGCGCCTCGACGAGTGCCACGGTGTGGTGGTATCCGGCCAGCTCCCGCGCGATCGCCGAGCCGACGATGCCCGCACCGAGCACGACGAAATCGTAGTCGGGGGGCGGAGGGGTGTCAGTCATCGCTTCTCCTGTGGCAGCGCCGCTCGTGCGGCCGCCCGCCAGTGGTGTCGGAATTCTGCCGCGCGGTCGACCGACCACCGCGGCTCGTAGGTGGTCGCCGGTTCCCAGTCGGCTACCGCGTCCTGCAGGGACAGGTCGGGGTTCAGTGACAATCTGGCGCAGGCCGCCGCTCCGAGAGCGGTGGCGTGGGACGACGGATAGACGTCGAGGGGGATCTGGGTCAGATCGGCCGTGGCTTGCATGAGGCGGCGGGACCGAGTGAGTCCGCCGTCCACCCGCAGCCGGGTGAGGGGAGCGCCCAGGTCGCCTTCGACGGCAGACACCAGCTCTGCCGTCTGCGCCGCCAGCCCCTCGAGGACGGCGGCCACCAACTGGGACCGGTCGGTGGACAACGTCATCCCGGAGAACGACGCCGTCGCGTCCGGCCGCCACCAGGGCGCGGCGAGACCGGCCAGCGCGGGCACGAAATACGTTCCACCGGAATCGTGCGCGGCCACACTGTCGAGGTCGCGCACCGACTCGATCAAGCCGAGGTCCTGGATCCACCGGATGGCGGAGGCGGCGGTGTAGGCCTGGCCGTCGACGCAGTACGACGTCTTCCCGCGCACGTTCCACGCGACGCACGACGCCAACCCGGCTGCCGAGCGGACCGGGAGCGTGCCGGTATTGGCCAGCAGGAACGCCCCGGTGCCGAACGTGCACTTGGCGGTGCCCGCGTCGAAGCACCGCTCCGCCAGGAGAGCCGCCTGCTGGTCGACGACGAGACCGCCCACGGCAGCGCCGGATCCGAAGACATCCGTGGTTCCCACGACGACGTCGTTGGCGACGATGGCAGGCATCCGCTCGGCGGAGAGCTCGAACAGATCGAGAAGCTGCGGATCCCACGCGACCGTGTCGAGGTCGGTGAGCAGCGAGCGGCTGGCGGTGGCGGAATCCGTGACGAATTCCCCGGTCAGGTAGTGCACGATCCACGTGTCCGTCGTGGTGACCACGCCCGATGCGGTGGCGTGCTGCCGTAACCACTGCATCTTCGGCGCCGAGAAATACGGATCGAGCACGAGGCCCGTCCGCTGTTCGACCCACGACTTGGACTCGGACTTGTCGCAGCACAGCTGGTCCGACCGGCGGTCCTGCCACACCACGGCCTGGCTGAGCGGGCGGCCGGTGACCGGGTCCCACACCAGGACGGTCTCACCCTGGTTGGCGAGGGACACGGCGGACACGGGAATACCCGCTTGCGCGACCGCGCTCCGTCCCGCTTCGAGGACCGAGCCCAGCAGTTCCATCGGGTCCTGCTCCACGCCGCCCGCGGCGAGATATGCCGGACGGACGGCTGTTTCGGCGATCGCGAGGACGTCGCCGTCCTCGGAGACGACGACAGCCTTCGTGCCGGACGTGCCCTGGTCGATGGCAAGGACTGTCACGCGCGCTTCCTTTCGAATCGGATGGGTGGACCAGATCTAGTCGGTCCGAGTGTGAAAATCGAACTCGTATCTCGCGGTCGTGTCGTCGACCCGCCACACGTCGACGTTGCCGTCCCACTGCGTCACCAACCAGCACTCGCGCCCGCGCGACGGCACGACCATGGTGGCGTGCGCCCAGGGCGACGCCGTACCGCTGCGCAGGTCGATCCGCCGGATGGCTCGTCCGACCGCGTCTTCCGGCTCTGCCGGCTCCCACGTCCTCCACGCGGTGTCGTGGCGGCTCGGCGCCGTCACGACAGGCTCACGATGACGTGCTTGACCCGGGTGAATTCCTCGAGTCCGGCCGCGCCGCCCTCTTTGCCGTAGCCCGAGCCCTTGAAGCCGCCGAGCGGTCCTTCCGGGCCGACCGCCATGTGGTTGTTGACCCACACGACCCCGGACTCGATCGCGTTGACGTTCCGCAGCGCTCGGCCGATGTCGCGGGTCCAGACCGACGCGGCGAGTCCCTGCTCGACCGCATTGGCCTTCTCCAGGGCGTCCGCCTCGTCCGTGAACGTCTGGACCGTCGCCACCGGTCCGAAGACCTCTTCCTGCACCAGCTGATCGTCCTGCTGCAGACCGTCGATGAGGGTGGCCTCGTAGAAGTAGCCGGGACCGTCGACGATCCTGCCGCCGGTCACGACCCGTGCGTGGTCCGGCCTGCCGTCGACGAGCTCTGCCACGCGGGCGCGCTGGCCCTCCGAGATGAGAGGTCCGAGAACCGTAGAACTGTCGGCAGCATCACCGATCCGGGCCGCGCTCAGTCTTTCGGCGAGCGCCGCGACGAACGTGTCGTGGATGGTCTCGCTCACCAGCAGCCGGGTTGCCGACATGCACTCCTGGCCGGCGTTGAACAGGATGCCGTTGGTGATGATCGGGAGTGCTGCCTCGAGGTCGACGTCGTCGTAGACGACGACGGGAGCGTTCCCGCCCAGTTCGAGCACCAGCCGTTTGGGCGTGGCACCCGCAGCCTCGGCGATCCGCTGTCCGGCGGACGTCGAGCCGGTGAAGGAGACGAGGTTGACGTCGGGGTGACGAACGAGAGCGTCCCCGACCACACTGCCCTTGCCGTGCACGACATTGAGGACACCCGCGGGCAGCAGCTGTTGCGCGAGCTCCGCGAACCGGGTGGTGGCCAGCGGGGTCAGCTCGGCCGGCTTGACGACCACGGTGTTGCCGGCGACCAGTGCGGGGGCCAGCTTCCAGACCGCTTGCCAGAGAGGGAAATTCCACGGCGTGATTCCGAGGACGACGCCCAGGGGTTCGCGCCGGACGAAGCTGGTGTTGCCGGCGGTGAATTCGCCGGCGGCCTGCGCGGACAACGCCCGGCCCGCGCCGGCGAAGTGCCGGAACGCCGCGACGATGCCCGGAAGTTCGTCACCCTTCGCCGCCGTCGTCGGCTTGCCGGCGTCGAGGGTCTCGAGGTCGGCGAGTTCGTCCAGGTTCGCCTCGAGGAGGTTGGCGAGGTCGTGCAGAATCTGCGAGCGCTCGCCGGGTGTCTTCGCGGCCCAGGCGGGGAAGGCTGCGCGGGCCGCATCGACGGCGCGATAGCCGTCCTCGACGGTCGATTCCTGGAGTTCGGCGACGACCTCGCCGGTGGACGGGTTGCGGACCTGTCGCACCTGCTCGGAGGATCCGGCCACGGCCTTGCCGTCGATGATGTTGGTGACGGAACGAAGCGTGGATGACATGAAGTTCCTTTCGAATGTGGGTCGGTTGTCGGGCAAGTGGGCTGTCAGAGGTGTCCGGCCTGGGTGTCGATGGACTTACCGCGCCTGCTCTTGGGGATCAGCATGTAGATGACGGCGCCCGACGCGATGACCAGCAGCATGCCGAGGCCGACATGGGTGGGGTCGGAGTAGATCAGGAGCGCGCAGAGCACGACCGACCAGGCGATGGCCAGGATGAAGATGACCGGGCTGACGATGCCGTAGTGCCACGGATGGGATGGCAACTTGCGCTTGATCAGTCCGTAGAAGCCGACCACGACCACGACACCGTAGGCCATTCCCCAGGCGAGTGCCGTCATCGCTGCGAGCACGGACAGCAGCGAGGACCACAGTGCGAACACCACGGAGATCGCGAAGATCGTGAGGGTCGCGTTGATCGGGATCCGCTGGGCACTGACCTTGCGCAGCCAGGAGGCCGCGGGGATCTGGCCGTCGCGTGCCTGCGACCACAGGACGCGAATGCCGGTGAGCTGCAGCATGACCAGGGCGGCGAACAGGGCGACGATCGCGACGGCTTCGAAGATGTTCGCGAACGCGGTGCCGACCGCGGTGTCGAGGATCAGTTTGACCGGGGTGGTGCTCTCCATGACCGCCGGGAGGTCCTGGATGGCGAGCATGATCAACGCGACCATGAAGATGCCGACGACGTAGGAGGAGACGTTGGCCATCACCGATGCCATCGGCGCCTTCCGGGCGGCGTCCTTGGTCTCCTCGGAGGCGTTTCCGGTCGCGTCGAACGACGAGATCGCGTATGCGGGAAGGATCATCGCGAGAAGGAAGGGGACGAACCAGTTGCCGCCGGTGGTCGTTCCGCCGGACTCGCTCAGGAACGACAGCGGCTGGGTCGGATGCTTCACGATCAGCAGCACGGCTACCAGTGCGACGACGCAGAGTACTTCCGCCACCACGCCGATGTTGTTGAGCACGGCAGCGACCTTGACTCCGGCGATATTGATGACGGTGCCGAGCACGATCAGGCCGAGCGCCCACGGGAGGGCGTCGGTGTTGTCCTCGAACGTGACGCCGAACCAGCCGGCGACGAAGGGGGCGATGCTCACGGCGACGGTGGTGACCGCGACGGTGTGTGCGATCAGCAGCCACCATCCGGTTTGCCAGGCCAGCCACGGCTTCCCGGTGATCCGCCCGGTGATCTGGTACACGCCGCCGGCCAGTGGGTAGGCCGAGACGAGCTGCGCGACCGCGAGTCCCACGGTGAACACCTGCAGGCCGCCGCCGACGAGGAACGACCAGAACGACGCGGGCCCGAAGAACCCGAAGCCGACGATCAGGGTCGTGAAGATTCCGGAGGCGATCGCGATCGAGGTGAACTGGACTCCGAAGGCGGAGAACAGCCCCAGCGTTCGGTTGAGCTCCTGCTTGTAGCCGAGCTTCTCCAAATAGGCGGAATCGGTGTCCGCTCCGGAATCGAGGAGCGGGCGATCGGGCTCGGTGGGCGGTTGAGTGGACACCGGGGGCTCTTCCGGGGTTATGGCCATCGTGACCTCGCTGGTCTCTGTCGCGGGTATCTCGGCGGGGGATGTGCCGAGACGAGGTTCGGTTGTCGTGGAAGAAGGCGAAAGGTTGCATCGCGCTTGTTCTACTGTCGACAATCTACCATAAATCGGTGTGACCTCAATCACCAGTTGTTTCGGCTGGATTACCTTTGCGTCAACCGCGCCCGAGGCGACGGTCGCCGGCACTCAGATCCACGAGGGAGCGCGCGGTGTCGTGCCCGAGGCGCTCGAGCCGGGACGCCAGGGCGAGGAACACCTGTGCCGTGGTGACGGCGTCGCCCAGTGCGTGGTGGGGATCGACGACGGGCAGGCCGAGCGTGTCGGCCAGCCATTCCAGGTTCGGCTCGCACCGATGCTGTCGCGGCGCCACGCCGACAGCACGGGCGAGGGCAGCGGTGTCCACGACCGTCGGCCGGAACTTCAGCCCGCTGTCGCGAAAGGCGCGGGAGAGGAAGGCCGTCTCGACCCACGCCGCGTGCGCGACGAGGACACGGTCGGTGAGGAGATGTCGCAGGACGCCGACGGCCTCGCTCAACGGTGGGGCATCGGCGACGTCCGCCTCCCGGAGAGTGTGGACGGCCACGGCCTCCGGGCGAATGTCGCACTCGGGGTGGACCAGTCCGTAGACACTCTCCGCCATGACGATGCGACCGTGCCGGACCACGACGGCCCCGTAGGACACGATGGTGTCCCGCACGAGATCCAGTCCGGTGGTCTCCAGATCGACGACCGCGAACTCGGCATCGCGCCACGGGCACGACACAGTGTCGAGGCGGCGGAACCTCCGGTGTGCCCTCATGGAAGGCGCGCCACCCATTCGCTTTCCAGCCGGTTCTGGACCTCGGCCACCGCGCGGAACGATTCACGCAGATACCGGCGGGTGAGCGTGTCCAGTTGGTTGGGCGCGACCCACGTCGTCGCGACCGTGCTGCCCTTGATGGCCTCGATCTCGCGGCCCAGAATCAATCCGTACACGTACTCGAACGCGCGCACCAGCGTCTCGGTTTCGTCCGCGGTGAGCAGAGCGGCGGTCTCGCCGCGCCGCAACCGGGTGAGGGTGGAGCCGCGATCGTCCCCGGTGACCACGGCGATCCACCGGCCCAGGGACGCGATCGGCACGAGTCCGCCCGCCTTGAGGTCGAGGTTGCCGCGGTTGGCGCCGGAGTGCTCGACGACGAAGTTGCGCACGAACCCGACCGGAGGTCGCCGGGACGTGGTGAAACGCAGCAGAGCCGACAGATACTCGCGGCTGCGGGTGGTCGCGAGCATGGCGTCGGACACCGAACGTCCGAGCGACATCCCGCTGACGGGTCTGCTGTCGGCGATCATCGACGACAGCAGCAGAGCGTTCTTCTGGGTGGGATTCGTGATCCACGACGTCGCGGCGGCGACCGCGTCGGTGCGGGAGCGCGCGAACAGCGGGTTGGTCGCGTTGGCGCCGTCGGCGCAGCGGGGCAGGCCGCAGCGTTCCATGTTGTCCAGGACGCGCCCGGCCCAGTTCTGCAACTTCCGGGCGGGGGAGTCCGTCCCGGGCAGGTCTTCCCAGACCAGGCCGGTGTCGACGTCCGACTTGGGGAGCGGCTCGCGGCGGGCCACCGACCCGAGAAGCAGCCAGGACGTCCGGTGGGGAACGTGGTCGGCGCCGACGTCGGTCAGCTCGACGAGCCGCCTGATGATCGCGTCGATCACCGCGGACATCAGTCCCGCGACGTGCATGACGGACGCGCCGGTGTCGTACAACTCGACCCAGGTTCCGGGCAGCAGAGCCGCCGCGGCCGCCAGGTCCTCCACCGTGGTCGCGTCGTCGATGGCACGGCGGACGACGAGGGGATTGCGCACTTCGGCCGACGCGAGGTCGACGACACGGAGAATCCCCACCGGTCTGTCACCGGTGCCGGTCACGACCAGGTGGTGCACTCCCGACTCGACCATCGTCAGGAACGCGTCGCCCACGAGCGTCTCGGCGGGGACGGACCGGGCGGGGAACGAGGCGATGACCGAGGCCGGGCTGTGCGCGTCGACGTGCCCGTCGGCGAACGCCCGCCGGAAGTCGTTGTCGGTGACGATGCCGATCGCGCCGCCCCGGTCCATCAGCGCGTACGACTGGCCGGCCTCGGTGATCACGGACGCGGCCTCGCCCACGGTCGCATCGGCGGGGCACCAGACGACAGGGCGCATCTGATGCCGGGCCGCCCGCAACGCCTGATCGACCAAACCGGAGCGGGCCAACCGTTCCCGCGTGACGAGGGTGCCGTAGTGCCCGAACTGGAGTCGCTGCGGGTGCCGCAGCACCGGCCGCGGGTCCGGAAAGCGGTAGCAGAGTGTGTCTTCGGAGGCGCGGATCGCGAGAGGCGGAGGCAAACCGGACAGCACCGAGATCTGCCCGAACGTTTCGCCGGGGCCGAGAAGATCGACGACCCGGCCGCGGTCGATCACCTCGACCTCCCCGGTGCGGACTACGAAGAAATGATCGAGTGGGGCCGCGCCTGCCTCGACGATTTGTGCGCCGGCGGCGAAGTACTCGACCTCCACCGTCCGAGCCAGGGCCTCGAGGTCGGCGGAGTCCAGCTCGTCGTAGGGCGGCTGACGGCCGAGAAAATCGACGTACTCACGCATTCGACGGTTGAGAACCGTCGATTGGAGCGGTTGCGGCCGGGGCGGCGTCGGTCGAACCGTGGACGTGCCGGTCGATCTCGCGGGTGATCGCCTCGAGGTCGCCGGTATCGATGATGGTGAGCAGGCGCTCGTGTTCGGCGGCGACGTCGTGGAGATCGGGGAACGACTGGTGATCCGCCGAGAGGAACAACTGGAGCTGGGATTCCCAGCTGCGCCACAGGTCCAGTAAGAGGCCGTGCTCGGACAGTTCGTAGATCACCCGATGGAAGCTCATGTGCGCGTCGATGGTCCGGGTCAGGTCACCGTCGTCGGCGCCCCGGGCCATGTCCTGGAGGGTCCGGACGATCTTGGTCCGGCCTGCCCCCGACAGGCGTGGCAGTGCCAACTCGATCGCGTAGGGCTCGAGCCGTTTGCGCAGGCTGGCGATCTCGGCCATCCCTTTCGCGCTGACCTCGGCGACGAACGCACCCTTGTACGCGATCTTCACCACGAGGCCTTCGTCGGCGAGGATGCTCAGCGCCTCCCGCAGCGGCGCCCGGCTCACGCCCAGGTCGGCGGCGATGTGTGCCTCGCGGAGCTGACTGCCGGGGGCCAGGGTGCCGTCGAGGATCGCCGTGCGCAGGACGCCCGCGACCGTGCCCGGCGTGGTGCGCTGATGGATCCGCCCGAGGGAGATGTCGCCGTCCTCGCGCCGACCCACAGTCGATCCCGGTGGACGATTCGGTGACAGAGTCATCGGGTTGTCCTTTCTGATGGTGGTTGATTCGACGTTGACCACGCCGGGAGCCTCTTGTCGACAATAGATCACCAGTGCGGAGCGGGGGAGCGTCCGAGCCGGCTACTCGCCGTTCGCGGACACGTAGAAGTGGCCCCGTTCGAGCACCGGATCGAGTATCCCGGTTTCCAGTTCGTTGGCCGCGTCCTCGAATCCGGCGGCGTCCCGGTGCTGCCCGGGGTACCCGATCAGCGCTTTGACCTGGGGGGTCATGAAGTAGGCACCGGCGAGGATCGAGGACAGCGGATCGAACGTGAACTTGTCTTCGGCCCACATCCGCTCGAGCTCCGCGCGCAGGTCGTCACCGTGCAGACCGGCTGCCTGGTCGACCGCGGAGAGGACCGCGTCGAAGACATCGGCCCGGGCGGCCAGCGCCAGATTCAGGTAGCGGAGGTACTCGTCGGCCTCGCTGGCGGCGGGATTCTCACCGGACGCGGGGATCAGACAGTCCGCGATCCGCAGCAGCGTGGTCAGTTCGGAGTCCGTGAGCGGCCGCGGCGGTGCCGTGTGCCTGCCCGGTACCGACAGCCGCCGTTTCGGCGCCGACTGCAGGTCGAGGGATGTGGTGCTCATTCCGATGCCTTCCGTGCGTTGACGTCTTCGACGACCTTCTTGCCCACCCGCAGGGCGAGCGCGCTGATCGTGCAGGTGGGGTTGGCGGAGCCGGACGTGACGAAGATGCTGCCGTCCGCGATGTAGAGGTTGTCGACATCGTGGGCCCGGCCGTGCGAATCGACCACGGACGTCGCCGGGTCGTCGCCCATCCGGGCCGTTCCGAGGAGGTGCCCTGGCTGGTCGACCCACAATTCCTGCGTGAAGATCTGCTTCGCGCCCGCAGCCTCGTGGAGTTCGACCATGCGGTCGACGGTGTACTTCAGGATCTTGCGGGTGTTCTCGCTGACGCGGTACTCGACCTTCGGTGCCGGCAGGCCGTCGGCATCGAACTCCTCGGTGGAGAGGGTGACCCGGTTGTGTTCCTCGGGCAGATCCTCCACGTTGGCCGCCCACAGGATTCCGTTGGACGCCGCGCGCGCGACATCGTGGATGGCCGGTCCCCACAGGTCGTCGAAATCGAGTTGCCGGTGGGTCTCGATCGTGTTCAGCGGTCCCGGAGTCGGGAGGGCGTGCAGCTTGGCGCCGCGGACGAATCCGCGGGAGGTGTCCGTGTCGTAGAACTGCATGGAGTGAATGAGCTGCCCGGCCGGCCCGCGCCAGCTCTCGAGGTTGTCCTCGTAGTACCCGATGGCGGTGCAGTTGGGATGCAGCATGAGGTTCCGGCCCACCTGGCCCGAGGAATTCGCCAGGCCGTCCGGATGCCTCTCGTCGGCCGACAGCAGCAGGAGTCGCGGTGTTCCGATGCCGTTCGCGCAGACGATCACTGCCCGGGCCGGCTGGAAATGGACGGCGCCGGTGCGGTCCACCCATTCGGCGCCTGCCGCGCGGCCGTCGTCGCCGGTGACGATCCGGCGGACACGCGCACCGGTCTCCACGCGGGCGCCGGCCTGCTGCGCCTGCGGCATGTAGATCAAGTCGAACGAGGCCTTCGCGCCCTGCGGACAGCCCCATTCGCAGACGCCCCAGCGACCGCACTGCTCGAGTGTCTTGTTCTTCTGGCTGGGAATCGCGTTGGTGCCCGGCCACCAGTGCCAGCCCAGCTTGTTCGCGGCTTCGGCCGCCTTCATGCCGGGCTTGCCCAACGGGTGTGGCGGCAACGGGTATTCGAGACCCTCGGGGTAGGCGGTGTCGCCGTCGAGTCCGGAGACGCCCATGAATTCGTCGACCTCGTCGTGGTACGGCTTGAGGTCGTCGTAACTGATCGGCCAGTCGTCGGCGACGCCGTCGAGCGTCTTGACCCGGAAGTCCGAGGGCAGCAACCGTGGCCATTCGGCGCCGTAGAAGATGGAACTTCCCCCGACGGCGTTGAACATCACGGGCCACATGTCGGATTCCGTCACGTCGACCGGGTAGTCGGACGGCAGGGCACGGACATTCGGATCGTGCGCCCAGTCGTGCTGGATGAGCAGTTCCCACTCGGGGTGGTTGGCGGGGAAGTCGCTGGGGTTGACCCAGTCACCCTGCTCGAGGCAGAGGGTGCTCAGTCCCGCCGTGGCAGCAGTGTGCGTGACCACCGCGCCGGACGGACCCGCGCCGATCACCAACACGTCGACAACGTCGTGCTGGGTGACATCGGAGTAAGTGGAAGTCATCGGGGTCGACCTCATTTCGTCTAATTGTCGACATTGCATCAATGGTGATGGGAGTCACGTCGGCTGTCAAATGGGATTGCGGTGGGAGCCCGAGGCGGCAGGGCTCCCACCGCAAGAGTGGGTGATCAGGCCCCGGCGAGAACGCCGCCGTCGACGACGAATGCCGTTCCGGTGATGGCGGTGGAGTGGTCCGACAGCAGGAAGGCGACGGAGTGTGCGATCTCGAGGGGAAGGATGGCGCGGCCGATCGGCTGGAAGTCGGGGAGCCCGGCCTCGAGTTCCTCGCGGCCGCCGAGTGCCGTGTAGTGCGGCACGTTCAGCGGGGTGTCGACGAAGCCCGGGCAGAGGGTGTTGGCGCGGACGCCCTGCGCGCCGAAGTCCAGGGCGATGGCCTTGGTCAACGTGAGCACGGCGCCCTTGCTCGCCGTGTACGTCGTCAGCAGTTTCTCGGCGCCGATCGAGTTGATGGAACCGAAGTTGACGATCGACCCGCCGCCCACCTTCAGCAGCTCGGGAATCGCGTACTTCGACCCCAGGAACACGCCCTTCACATTGACGTCGAACGTCTTCTGGAAGTCCTCGACCGACGCATCCAGAATGGTGCCGGGCTTCAGGATGCCGGCATTGTTGACGATGCCGTCGAGCTTGCCGAACCTCGCCACCGTGAAGTCGACAAGGTCCTTGACTTGCTCTTCTTCGGTGACATCGACGACGCGGCCGATCAGGCGATCGTCGTCGACCTTCAGCTGGGGAAGGCTGGACTCGGAGTGCACGGTGGCGACCACCTGTGCCCCCTCGTCGTGGAGATGCAACGCCGTGGCGAGGCCGATTCCTCCGCCTGCGCCCGTAACGATGACTGTCTTACCCTGCAGCAGCTGGCCCATGGTGTTCTCCCTCGAGGGTCATGTGGATGTGGAAGCGCGTAGACGCGGAAGCGATTGACTCTTTGTCGACAATCGACCAGGCAAGTGTGCTCCCTCTCCGGACGATCGGTCAAGCGTTGGATCTGGATTCGTCCAGCGCTTGACCTCCGGGGCGGGAGCGTCTTAGATTTCTAGTCGATTGTCGACCAGAGCACATTCTGTGCCCGGTGCGCTGCGTCGCACACCTCACGCACTCGATCGAAGGACGAATCCCATGGCACCAAGAACCCGATTGCTGCACGAACGCCTGGCCGCCGTCGTGAGCCAGCTCCGGCACGGCGAGATGATCTACGTCGCGGACGCGGGAAGCGGCACGTCTTCGGCGAGCCTCGTTCCACTGTCGCCGCAGGTCGAGACGATCGATCTCGGCATCGCACCGGGATTGCCTTCGGTCGGGGATCTGCTGTCGGTGCTGTGCGAGGTGGGGGATTTCGAAGCAGCCATCGTCACCGAGGACATGGTGACCGCCAACCCCGAAGCCCGGAAGTTCGTCTCGGCACTGGTAGGGGAGGAAAACGTCCACGAACTGCGGTACCTACCCGAGTTCTACAAGCTCCGCGACCGGGTGAAGGTCTTCGTCCAGACCGGCGACTACTCGGTGCACGGCAACGTCGTTCTCGTCGCGGGCTACCCGAGCCCGCCGATTCCGCTGAACTGGCTCACGTCCCCGACCTGGTTCGAGGACCTGCCGACCGCACCGCCGTCGACCGATCCGGGAAGTCCGGAGATCTGACATGCCCTTCTTCGACGGTGTCAGGAACAAGGTCTACTACCGGCATTGGGAAGCTTCGCAACCCTGGGCACGGATCCTGCTCCTGCACGGATTCGGTGAACACTCCGGTCACTATCACCGGCTCGCGGGGCAGCTGAACTCGGCCGGTCTGGACGTGTGGGCGCCCGATCACCTCGGTCACGGTCACACCGGCGGACCGGCAGGGTTCTTCCCCTCGGTGGACGAACTCGCCTCCAATGCAGGAGTTCTCGTCGACATCATGGCCGGCGACGGGCCCGACCTGCCGGTGGTCGTCCTGGGCCACTCGCTCGGCGCACTGACCGGCGCCCTCCTCTCGGTTCGCACACCGTCCCTGCGCACCGGATTGATCATGACGGGAGCGCCCCTGTGGGGTCTGCCGCGTGAGGCGCAGGGCCGGACGGACCTCGTCATGGCGAAGGACCGGTCGTACCTCGACGCACTCGAGAACGATCCGCTCGGCTTCGACACGGCTCCCGCCGAACCGAACCTCTGGCAGGCGCTTACCGTGGCCGGAGGAAAAGTGCGGGCGTGTCTGCCCGCGGTGACCATGCCGATCCTGTTGGTCAACGGCGAATTCGACGCCTTCGCAACGCCCGACCGCGCCGCCGAATTCGCGCGAGAACTGCAGCACGGACAGAGCGTCGTCATCCCCGGCGGCTACCACGACATTCCGAACGACGTCGCCCACCGGGCGGTCGCGTCGCTGATGATCGAGGCGCTCTCGGGATGGTGCCGGACCGTGCATCCACTCCCGGCGGGTTCTCGATGAGCACACCCTGTACCGGGGCCTCCGCCCCACGAATCACGAGGAACCCATGAGGAAGATCTTTCTGGCCTGCCCCTACAGCCATGCCGATCCGGCGGTGACACACGAGCGGTTTCTCGCCAGCAACGAAGTAGCGGGATACATCGTCGAATCCGGCCATGCGGTGTTCAGTCAGGTGTCGATGTCTCATCCCGTCAACCTGACTTTCACCGGAAAGGACAACACAGCGATCGGCAGGATGTGGGGGCCCGTCGACCGGGTGTTCATGGACGCGATGGAGGAGCTGATCATCCTCGACCTCCCCGGATGGGATCAGAGTTCCGGCATCCGACGCGAGATCGAGTTCTTCGAGAGCCGGGACAGGCGGGTGAGCCTGTGGTCCGAGGCCTCCGCCGAGTTCGTCGCACCCGAACGTTCCGCGCTCCGCTGACAGTCATCCAACTCCGCATGCCAGGCGGTCGTTTCCGTGGGACGGTGGACGGGTAGCCGACCGGTGCGGCGGAGCAGACGAGATGACGACGGAGGACCATGAACCCCGAGATCCATCACGAGCCCAGCGAGATCAGCTACGACGAGCAGTTCTACCCGGCGCGCCCGCGGCCGTTGAAACCGTCGGTCCGCCGTGCGACCAGGGTCGATGCGCAGACGGGTGAGCCCGTGCCGGACAACCCGAATTATGTGGAGTGGCTGATCAATCAGTCGATCCTGCACGATGCGAAGTTGATCGCGGAGCAGCTGTCCGGCAAGGGCAGCATGTGGCAGAACCCGTATGCCGACCCGAATCCGCGCGCCGCGGTGGAGCGGGGATCGGTGTGGTTCACGGCGTACCCGATTTCGATCATCACGGCACCGGGCGCGAGTTTCCTGAGTTCGCTCGGCGACGAGTCCCTGTGGCAGGCGTTCTCCGAGATCGGGGTGACGGCCGTCCACACGGGGCCGGTGAAGCAGGCAGGCGGGATCAACGGATGGCGGGCCACGCCGTCGGTGGACGGCCATTTCGATCGCATCAGCATGCAGATCGACTCGGCCTTCGGGACCGAAGAGGAGTTCCGCAAGCTCTGCGTCGTCGCCGCAGCATACGACGGCATCGTCATCGACGACATCGTCCCCGGTCACACCGGCAAGGGCGCCGACTTCCGGCTCGCCGAGATGGCCTACGCCGACTACCCCGGCATCTATCACATGGTGGAGATCGAACAACAGGATTGGCACCTGCTTCCCCGCGTGCCGGAAGGCCGGGACTCGGTCAACATCGACGCCGACACCGAGGCGCAACTCGCCCGGGCCGGGTACATCATCGGTCAACTCCAGCGCGTCATCTTCTACGAACTCGGTGTCAAGGAAACCAACTGGAGTGTCACCCCCGTCGTGAAGGGGGTAGACGGCATCGAGCGCAGGTGGGTGTACCTGCACTATTTCAAGGCCGGGCAGCCCTCCATCAATTGGCTGGATCCGTCGTTCGCGGGCATGCGCCTCGTCATCGGGGACGCCTGCCACTCCATCGCGGACCTCGGTGCGGGCGCTCTTCGACTGGACGCCAACGGATTCCTCGGGGTCGAACGCCGGACCGAAGGACTGCCCGGCTGGTCGGAAGGGCATCCACTGTCGGAGGCGGCAAACCACCTCATCGCCAGCATCGTGCGGAAGATGGGGGGATTCACGTTCCAGGAACTGAACCTCACCATCGACGACATCAAGGCGATGGGCACCACCGGAGCCGACCTGTCCTACGACTTCATCAATCGCCCCGCCTACCATCACGCCCTCGTCATGGGGAACACCGAATTTCTCCGGCTCACCATGAACCTCGCCCGCGATCACGGTGTGGACGCCGCGTCGCTCGTCCATGCGCTGCAGAATCACGACGAGCTGACATTCGAGCTGGTCCACTTCGCGACGCTGCACAAGGACGACGAGTTCGCGTACGGCGGTGAGTCGGTCACAGGGTCCGATCTCGGTGATCGCATCCGTAAGGATCTGTGCGAGCGGCTCACCGGGCGCTGGGCCCCGTACAACCGCACGTTCACGACCAACGGGATCGCCTGCACGACCGCCAGCGTCATCACCGCTGCGCTCGGCATCCGCGACCTCGACAGGATGGATGCCGCCGACATCGACACGGTCAAGCAGGCGCATCTGCTCCTGGCGATGTTCAACGCGCTCCAGCCCGGTGTCTTCGCCCTGTCGGGCTGGGATCTGTGCGGGCTGCTTCCCGTGCCGTCCGAGGAGGTCGCCGACCTTCTCGCCGAAGGGGACACCCGCTGGATCAACCGCGGCGCGCACGACCTGATGGGGGTCAATCCCGAAGCGGCCCGGTCGGAGTCGGGCATCCCCCGGGGCACCAGCCTGTACGGGAGTCTGCCGGTGCAACTGCAGGATCCGGCGTCCTTCGCTCGCGGTCTCGCCCGCATCATCGACATCCGAAACCGGTTCGGCATCGCCACCGCGGTTCAGCTCGACGTGCCCACCGTGTCGCACAAGGGGCTGCTCGTCATGGTCCACGAACTGGCGGACTCGAGTCTCGAAGTCACGGTTCTCAACTTCACGTCCGAGGAGATCGCCGCGACCGTGCAGTCCCAGTTCCTGCCGGCCGGATCGCCTGCGGTCAACCTGTTCACCGACGAACAGATCGGCACCGTCGACGAACTCCACAGCTTCCCGATCTCCCTCGCGCCCTATGAGGGAGTTCCTGTCGTCGTGCGGCCGGGCAGGGCGGACGACGCGGGCTGAATCCGGGTACGATTCGGGCTCCCTGTTGCCCTGGAGCTCGACCTCGGCGAAGACTGATCTCATGGCCCGCACTCAGAGCGACGCCGAGTTCCACCAGCTACGGACTCCACGGGCCGCGGCCGTCGCCGGTGTCGTCTTCGGTGTCCTGTTCGCCTCCAGCATCGTTCTGCTGCGTAGCGCGCTGCCCGGCGCAGCCGCGACCCCGTGGTTACACCACCAGCGGCAGATCACGGCAGCCCTGATACTCGCACCCTTCGCGGGCATCGCGTTCCTGTGGTTCATCGGTGTCATCCGCGACCGGCTCGGGGACCTCGAAGACCGATTCTTCTCGACCGTCTTCCTCGGCAGTGGGTTGCTGTTTCTCGCCATGACGTTCGTGTCGACGGCAATCGCAGGCGGGCTCCTCGCCGTGTCCCGGCTCTCCGGCGTTCCGCAGAACGACCTCGTCTTCTTCGGGCGCGAAGTGATGTTGCATGTGAACAACGTCTATGGGGTTCGCATGGCCGGGGTGTTCATGATTTCGCTGGGAACCATCTGGCTGCGCACCGGACTGATGCCGCGATGGCTGGCTGTCAGCACCTACCTGCTGTCACTCACCCTGCTGGTGGTCGTGAGTTTCAGTCTCTGGGTGACGTTGGTCTTCCCGGCGTGGGTGATGGTGATCAGCGTGTACATCCTCGCCGTGGATCGACCGCCGTCGATCCCCCCGGACTGACGGCCGGTACTCGGACACGAGGTTCTCACCCGGTGCGGGTGATGTGTCGCGGGCGCACCGCGAGCAACGTCAGGACTGCGATTCCCCCGATGATGCGAGGAGAGACAGATGACGGACGCGAAACCCAACATCCTGGTCATTTGGGGCGACGACATCGGTATCACCAATCTCAGCTGCTACAGCGACGGACTGATGGGGTACCGGACACCGAACATCGACCGTCTCGCCGACGAGGGCATGAAGTTCACCGACTCCTACGGTGAGCAGAGTTGCACGGCCGGTCGCGCGTCGTTCATCACGGGGCAGAGCGTGTATCGCACCGGCATGAGCAAGGTCGGAATCCCGGGAGTCGACGTCGGATTGTCGCCCGACGACCCCACCATCGCCGAACTCCTCAAGCCCCTCGGATACGCCACCGGACAGTTCGGGAAGAACCATCTCGGCGATCTGAACAAGTATCTGCCGACCGCTCACGGGTTCGACGAGTTCTTCGGCAACCTCTATCACCTGAACGCCGAGGAAGAACCGGAGCTCCCCGACTACCCGAGCGCACAGGACTATCCCAAACTGCACGAGGTGATGATGCCGCGCGGTGTCCTGCACTGCTTCGCCACCGAGGAGGACGCGGGTGAGGTCGATCCGCGGTACGGCCCGGTCGGGAAGCAGCGCATCGAGGACACCGGTCCGCTGAGCAAGAAGCGGATGGAGACCATCGACGACGAGACGGTCTCCGCGGCAATCGACTTCATCACGCGGCAGAAGGAAGCGGAGACACCGTTCTTCGTGTGGATGAACACGACGCACATGCACCTGCGGACTCACACGAAGCCGGAAAGCGTCGGCCAGGCCGGGCACTGGCAGTCGCCGTACCACGACACCATGATCGATCACGACAAGCACGTCGGCCAACTTCTCGACGCGGTCGACGAGCTGGGTCTCGCCGAGAACACCATCGTCATCTACAGCACCGACAACGGTCCCCACGCGAACACCTGGCCGGACGGCGCGACCACCCCGTTCCGCAGTGAGAAGGACACCAACTGGGAGGGCGCGTTCCGCGTCCCCGAGGTGATTCGCTGGCCGGGCAAGATCCCAGCCGGCGTGGTGTCCAACGAGATCGTTCAGCACCATGACTGGCTTCCCACCTTCCTCGCCGCCGCGGGCGCACCCGAGGTCGTGGAGCAACTGAAGACCGGGCACACGATCGGCGAGAAGACGTTCAAGGTGCACATCGACGGCTACAACCTGCTCCCGTACCTCACCGGTGAGGTCGAGACGTCCCCGCGCCGGGGAATGGTGTACTTCTCCGACGACTGCGACGTGCTGGGCATCCGTTTCGACAATTGGAAGATCGTGTTCATGGAGCAGCGGGCGCAGGGCACCCTCGGGCTGTGGGCGGAGCCGTTCACCCAACTGCGGTTGCCGAAACTGTTCAACCTGCGCACCGACCCGTTCGAGCGTGCCGACATCACGTCGAACACCTACTGGGACTGGTTCCTCGACCACGACTACATCGCCATCTACGGGACATTCATCACGAGTCAATTCCTCGAGACGTTCAAGGAGTTCCCCCCGAGGCAGGAGCCGGCGAGCTTCACGATCGACCACGCGGTGGCGAAGCTGCACGCCTTCCTGGCGAAGGACTGAGCGACGTGGGGGCCGGGCTGGGTGGTTCCTGGGCGGACGGATCGACGCGGTCCGCGATCGAGGACTTCGTCGGGCGGGTGACGACACGGGGACCGGACTTCGTCGAGCCCGCGGACCGGGTGGCCGTATTCGACAACGACGGCACACTCTGGTGCGAGAAGCCGATGCCCATCCAGCTCGACTTCACCATCCGGCGCTTCGCCGAGATGGCCGCGGGTGACTCCGACCTGCAGCAGACGCAACCGTGGAAGGCGGCCCACGAGCACGACCTTCAGTGGCTCGGTGCGGCGATGGTCAAGCACTATCGGGGCGACGACGGCGACCTGAAACTGTTGATGGGCGCAGTCACCGAGGCGTTCGATTCGATCACCGTCGAGAATTACGACGCGCGGGTCCGGTCCTTCTTCGACGACGCGGACCACCCGACGCTCGGCCGCCCGTATTCCGGCTGCGGATACGCGCCGATGGTCGAACTGTTGCGCTATCTCGAGGCGAACGGATTCACGATCTACATCGCGTCCGGTGGTGACCGGGACTTCATGCGCCCGGTCGCCGGACGGCTCTACGGGATTCCGCCGGAACGCGTCATCGGCAGTGCCCTCGGCCTCTCGTACCGTGAAGGGGCGGACACGAGCGACCTGCTCTACAAGGCCGCGATGGACTTCTTCGACGACGGGCCGGAGAAACCGGTCCGAATCTGGAGCCGGATCGGGCGACGGCCGATCCTGTCGGTCGGCAACTCCAACGGTGACCTGCCGATGCTCGCGTTCTCCGGGCTACCCGACCGCCCGGCGCTTCGGGTGCTGATCCTGCACGACGACGCCGATCGCGAATTCGACTATGTCGCCGGCGCGGAGCAGGCCCTCGAACACGCACGAGGAAAGAACTGGACCGTGGTAAGCATGAAGAACGATTGGACGAGCATCTTCTCGCCGGCCGTCACCTGATCAGGCAGAAGGGAAGGCGTGTTGGATACCCAGACCGTCTCCGAAGTCCGGCACATCCCCGCTCACACTTTCACGATGGGCTCGGATCGGCACTATCCGGAAGAAAGTCCGGCGCATCGAGTCGCGATCGACGCCTTCGCCATCGAGGCCCACCAGGTCACCACCGCGCAGTACGCCGCGTTCGTCCGAGACACCGGTTATGTGACCGTCGCGGAGCGGCCGCTGGACCCCGCCGACTTCCCCGGCGCTCCCGCCGAGAACCTGCAACCGGGATCGATGGTGTTCACCCCCACTCGGGGCCCGGTCGATCTCCGTCACCTCAGTCAGTGGTGGACCTGGACTGTTGGCGCATCCTGGTGCCACCCCACGGGACCCGCGTCGACGATCACCGGCCGCGAACAGCATCCCGTCGTCCACGTCGCCCACGAGGATGCGGCAGCGTACGCGCAGTGGGCGGGGCGGTCCCTGCCCACCGAGGCGCAATGGGAGGCCGCAGCGCGCGGCGGACTCGACCACGCCGAATTCACCTGGGGTGACGCCCCCGAGAGCGAATCCCCTCCGCTGGCGAACTACTGGCACGGGGAGTTCCCGTGGCGCGCGGACCCCGGGTACGGCACCACGACCGCCGTCGGTAGCTATCCGCCCAACGAATACGGTCTGTTCGACATGGCGGGAAACGTGTGGGAATGGACCGCCGACTGGTTCTCGGATCGCCACGCCGACACAGCGGAGTCGTGCTGCGCGCCACGCAATCCGCGTGGGCCCGGCATGTCGGAGAGCTTCGACCCCCGCCAACCCCAGTTCCGGGTGCCCCGGCGGGTGATCAAGGGCGGATCGTTCCTGTGCGCCGACAGCTACTGCCGGCGGTACCGGCCCGCCGCACGGCGGCCGCAGATGGTCGACACCGGGATGAGCCACATCGGATTCCGCTGCGTCACGGCCTTACCCGGATCAGATCAGGACCACCACAGCGAGTAGCGCGAGCACTGTGACGACGCTGGACGTGACGACGGCGGCGAACGTCGCCGGAGCGAATTCCCCGGATTCGATCTGCCGGCTGATGACCCGGTAGCGGACGGTGCCGTAGGCGGACACCAGTAGCCCCGCGCCGATCAGGATCAATCCGGCAGCCACGGCGTGGCCGCCGCGGTGCGGTGCGAACTTCGCGACCGCCACACCGAGCGCGGCGACACTGATACCGGTGCGATGCCAGGCGAGGTAGGTTCGCTCGTTGGCGAGATGGTCGCGCGCGGTGCTTCCCTCGTTCGGCTGCGTGGGGCCGAAGATGTTGCGGCTCATGCGCCGCTACCCAGGAAGCCGATCTCCGACAGGCGCGACTGGTACCCGGACTCGCCGCCGGACAGTCCCGAGATCCAGACCAGGACGCGGTCGGTGGGTGCGGGCGTCCGGGCCACGATCTGGGTGACCCCGTCGCCGAGCGTGGCGGCGCCGATCACCTGGGTGCGATCGATGGTCGCCCACGCGACGGGCACGGTCCGGATCTCGACTGTGGTGCCCGGTGTCGGGGAGTCGATCAAGACGGTCCGCAGATCGACGGGCCCGGGAAACGACACGATCAGACCCACTCCTCGCTTCGTCGCCGACAGTTGCTGCGGGTAGCGGTCGGTCGCCCAGGATGTCGCGGGGTTCGCGTCGACGGCGAGGGAGGCAGTGGCACCGTTGTCGGGGAAGCGCAGGGGGGAGTAGACGGCCGCGGACGACGGGGTGAGCGGTATCTGAAGGGGGTCCGAAACCGGTGCGATCTGGCTGAGCATGCTGTCTGCGACGGCGGCCGGGGGAGCGTCCGACGAGGTGAATGTGGCGCCCGCCGCCCACCCGGCGGCGCCGAGCGCGACGACCAGGGCGAGTGCGCCGCTCAACGCGGGAAGTGGCGCGTTCGGCCGGGGGGCCCGGTTGGCGGGTGCCGGGCGGGCTCTCTTCGTGGTGGCAGCGAATGCGGATGCCGAGCGAGCCCGCGCGTCCGCCAAGATGCGGTCCAGGGCGTCGACGACCGCCTGCGCGGTGGCCATCCCGGGCCGTCGAGCGAGGGCATTCATGGCCACGTCGGACAGACGTCGTGGAATCGCGGGCCGCACACGATGCGGCGGGACGACGGAACCGTCGCCACGCCTGCCGGCCGGGGGCAATCCGGCTGCCAGGGTCGCGCCGGACGAGGACAGCGGCCACGTGCCGAGCAACAGGGCGTACAGCAGCGCCCCGAGTCCCGCGACGTCGTCGGCCGCGCTGCCGTCGGCGAGAGTGGCAGGGAAGGCGAGGACCGCGAGTCCTTCCCGGGAGATCCGCACCCGGTTGGGATGATCGAGTGAGATGCGGGCACCGAAATGGTGTGCGTCTGCAGTCGCGGCGGCGAGGTCCCGCACGGTACGAGCGGCATCCAACGGCCGCGGAACCGTGCGCGCGACATCCGCGACACGCCACCCGGGCGTCCATTCCGCGACCACGGCGATCCGGTTACCGACCGCCGCGATGTCGTAGACCTGCGCGATCCGCCCCTCGTGGCTGAAGCTGGTTCCGGTGGTGTTCCGGCAGAACCGCACCACCGGATCCGGGAGTGGGTCGGTGGCGCGGACGTGCGCCGAGTCGACGAGGCTGAGCGAGACGTCCCGGCGCAGTTCGGTGTCGTGTGCGTGCCACCACTGCACCCAGTCGGGGCCGGCGAACCGGCCGAGGAGGCGGTATCGGGTGGCGACGAGCATGCCCGGGGCGAGCGGATCCGGGCCCTGCGGCGAATGCGGCGGGACCCCGGACACCGGCGTCGCTGTCATCTACCCTCCCGGGCTCTCCCCGACCCCGAAAATCCCTGTCGGGCAACTCTCACCCGGGCAGCAGGGCAGACGTTCGCGCCGCACCGGGCCTAGTGCTGATCATCCTCGGATGCAGCGCGAAACGTGTGCTTTTCGGTCGACCTAGGCGAGGACGTGCTCCGCATATCGCGCGACCGCGAGTACGAGGTCGTCCGAGTGACGGGGGCCGATGATCTGCAGACCCACCGGCAGACCCGCAGCGGTGCGGCCTACCGGGATGCTGATCGCCGGCTGCTGCGTCAGGTTGAACGGGTAGGTGAACGGGGTCCACTGCGGCCAGCTGGTGAAGTCGCTGCCCGGCGGGACGTCGAAACCTGCCTCGAAAGCCGGAATCGGGACGGTGGGTGTGAGCAGGACGTTGTGCGTCAGGTGGAATTTGCCCATCATGATGCCGATGTCCGCGGCGACCGCGCGAGCGTCGAGATAGTCGACGGCGCTGAACTTCTCGCCCCGCTCCCAGATCTTGCCGAGCCCCGGGTCGACCTTGTCGCGCGCACCCTCCGGGAAGTTCTTCAACATGGCTGCGGCCCCGGCCGCCCACAGCAGCTCGAAGGCCTCGATCGGATCGCTGAAGCCGGGGTCGGCGGTGGTGACCGGCAGACCCGCGGCGTCGAGGGCCTGCACGGCTCGGTCGACGATCGCCCGGACCTCCGGATCGACGGTCACATAGCCGAGCGTGGGGGAGTACGCGACGCCGAGTCCGACCACGTCGCGGCCGATCTCGCCGCGGAAGGTGGTCGGGAACGGGGCGAGCGATGTCGGGTCGCGCGGGTCCGGCAGCGACAGGATGTCCATCAGCAGTGCCGCATCCTCGACCGTGCGGGTGAGGGGGCCGGCATGCGCCAGCGGTCCGAACGGGCTCGCCGGGAACAGGGGGATGCGACCGTGGGTGGGTTTGAACCCGACGACGCCGCAGAACGAGGCGGGGATGCGCACACTGCCGCCGCCGTCTGTGCCGACGGAGCAGGGACCGAGACCCGCCGCGACCGCGGCGGCGCTGCCGCCCGAAGATCCACCGGCCGTCTTGGTCGGGTCGGCCGGGTTGCGGGTGATCCCGCACAGGGCGCTGTCGGTCACGGCCTTCCAGGCGATCTCGGGGGTCGTGGTCTTGCCGAGGAACACCATGCCGTCCTCGCGGAGCCGGGCGGCCACGGGACTGTCGACGTTCCACGGCTGGTCCTCGTCGACGGCCTGTGAACCCCGGAGTGTCGGCCAGCCGTCGGTGAGGAAGATGTCCTTGATCGAGATCGGAACGCCGTCGAGCAGTCCCTTGGAGTAGCCGGTGTTCCAGCGCTCCTCGGACTTCCGGGCCTGCGCGAGCGCCCGCTCCTCGTCGACGAGGCAGTAGGAATTGATGGTGCGGTCGCGTTCGGTGATGGCGTCGAGCATCGCCTGCGTCGCTTCCACCGGCGAAAGTTCTCCGGACGAGTAGGCCGTGACCAGTTCGACGGCGGTCATGTCGGTGGGATTCATGAGAACTCCTTCAGCCTGGACGTTCGGGCCCTGTCTTCATCGGCTCGGTACGTACCCGAGGTGCTTGTCAACTACGTTCTCGAGCGGGTACCCCGTAACCCAGCGTTCGAAATTGTCGGTGAACACGGTAACGAGGTCATCTCGCCAGCCGGCGAAGTCGCCCGAATTGTGGGGTGTGATCGAGACGTTCGGCATGTCCCAGAGTGGATGGCCGGCGGGGAGCGGTTCCGTGTCGAACACGTCGAGCGCGGCGCCCGCGATCGTCCCCGCCCGGAGCGCGGCGACGAGGTCGTCGGTGCGGACGAGCTCACCGCGTCCGACGTTGACGAACCGGGCGCCCGGCTTCATCGCGGCGAACGTCGAGTCGCGGAACAGGTGGCGGGTCTGCTCGGTGAGCGGTGCCACCGCGATCACGTAGTCGGCGACGGCGAGCTGCTTCGGGAGATCTTCCGTTGCGGTGACCGACCCGAAGTCGGGATCGGCGTTGCGTGCGGTGCGACCGGATCCGCTGACCTTCATCCCCGCCGCGCGGAGAAGCCGGGCGATCGCGCGGCCGATGGGACCGGTGCCGACGATCAGGGCGGTACGGCCCGCGATCCGCTCGGATTCCCGGTGCTGCCAGGTGTGGGACTGCTGCAGGCGGAGCGAGCCCGGCAGGTCCTTCGCGAACGAGAGCACCTGGGCGAGCACGTACTCGGCGATTGCACCGTCGAACACGCCCCGTGAGTTGGTGATCGTGACGTCGCTGTCGCGGGCCTCGGGGAACATGACGGGATCGACGCCGGCCGCGGCGATGTGCAGCCACTGCAGGGAGCCGGCGGCGTGCCAGGCTCCGGGCACCGCGTCGGTGAGGAAGTCGTAGAGGAACAGCACGTCCGCGCCGTCGAGGGCATCGCTCAGCCCCGCCTTGCCGGTGTAGCGAACTTCGGCACGGGACGCGACGGGTGCCATGAGTTCGTCGCTCGGCAGGACGTGGGCATGTAGCACCGCGACGATCGGGTTCCGACTCACGTTGACACCGTATGAGTAACTCGTATGATTGTCAACAATCTGATAATGCTCGGGCGCGGCCGAAACGAAGGTGAGGCCTGGTGTTGGAACTGAACATTCCCGAATTCGAGGGGCCTATCGCGCAACGGGGAATCGGCATCATCGCCCCGTTCGACCTGGCGCTCGAACGAGAACTGTGGCGATGGGCTCCCCTCGAGGTGAGCCTCCATCTGGCGCGCACGCCGTACGAACCCGTGCCCGTCAGTCTGGAGATGGCCGAACTCGTGTCCGAGCGAAGACACCTCATGGCGGCGACGCGCGACGTCCTGCACGTCGAGCCCGAGGTCGTGGCCTATCTGTGCACGTCGGGAAGCTTCATCAAGGGGCTCGAATACGAGCGAACCCTGTGCGACGCGATCTGCGAGGCAGGCGCCCAGCACGCGATCACCACGTCCGGCGCGCTGGTCGAGGCGATCGAACACCTCGAGCTGAGCAGGCTGTCGGTGATCACGCCCTACGACGCGCCCCTGACCGAACGGCTGCATGCGTTCCTGCACGAGGCGGGCACCGAGGTGGTTCGCTCCGATCACCTCGGGCTCGGCGGCGGCATCTGGAAGGTCAACTACCGCACGATCGCCGAGCGGATCATCGCCGCGGACGACCCCAGGTCGGAGGCGATCTTCGTCAGCTGTACGAATCTGCCGACCTACGACGTCATCGCCCCGCTCGAGCAGGAACTCGGCAAACCGGTCCTCACCGCCAACCAGCTCACGATCTGGGCCTGTCTCGGCCGGATGAAACTCCCCATGACGGGCCCCGGCAAGTGGCTCCGCAACGTCTTCTGACATCACCCCTCACGACTCGGAAAGAGGAGAGCGCATGACGAGCACGCCGACCCCCACAGTGGGATTCATCTACCCCGATCACGCCGCCGAGGACGACTACCCCTTCGCCGCGGAGATGCTCGGAGTGGATCTGCCGGTCGTGCACATCTATGGCACCGACCTGCACGCCGTGCCCGAACTGCTCGACCTCGGGAGCCCGGAGAAGCTCGCAGGCGGGGCCGCGCTCCTCGCCGAGGAGAAGCCGGACGCCGTCGTGTGGGCGTGCACCTCGGGCAGCTTCGTCTACGGCCCCGACGGGGCGAAGCAGCAGGCCGAGACGCTCGCCGCGGCCACCGGTGTACCCACGTCCAGCACCAGTTTCGCGTTCGTCCACGCCCTGCACGCGCTGGGGATCACCCGCGTCGCGGTGGCCGCCAGCTACCCGGAGGACGTCGCGAAGCTGTTCGTCGAGTTCCTCGCCGCCGCCGGCATCGAGGTGCTGTCGATGTCGAGTGCGGGAATCGACACCGCGGCCGAGGTCGGTCTGCTCAGCCCGGAATCCGTGGTGGAACTCGCGGTGGAGAACGACCACCCGGACGCCGAAGCCCTGCTCATCCCCGACACGGCCATGAGGACGCTGGGTGCGCTGAGTACTCTCGAGCAGCGCCTCGGCAAGCCGGTCCTCACGGCAAACCAGGTGACCATCTGGGAAGGCCTGCGTCTTGCGGGCCACACGGCGGTGAACCCGTCGTTAGGAACCTTGTTCGAGAAAGGCCACAGTCATGGCTCTGACTGACCTGGAACCCGTCAGTCGTCAATCGACTGCCGAATTCATCGCGGACCGCCTGCGGATCGCCATCATGAAGGGGGCGCTCGAACCCGGTGCACAGCTGGGCGAGGCGGAACTGGCCGCGCATTTCCAGGTCTCACGCGGACCCCTGCGCGAAGCCATGCAGAGGCTCGTGTCCGAGGGCATACTGCACAGCATCCGTCATCGCGGGATCTTCGTGACGGAGCTGACCCTCGACGACGTCGTCGACGTGTACCGCAGCCGCTCGGTCATCGAGCGCGGGGCGCTCGAAATGATTCTCGACGACGGCCGCCGGGAAGCCACGTACCTGGCGCTCGAACCCACCGTGCTCGTGATGCAGGCCGCGGCCGAGCGCGGCGACGCCGCCGCCGTCTCGGACGCCGACCAGCAGTTCCATCAGATCCTGGTGGAGAGTTCGGAGAGCCCCCGGCTCATTCGGGCGGCGCGGACACTGCTGATCGAGACCCGGATGTGCCTGGGTGCGTTGCAGACCACCTACGACGACATCCGCGAGCAGGCGCAGGAACACGCGACCCTGCGCGAGGCGATCCGATCGGGTACAGCTGGAGAGGTGCAGAAACTGCTCGCCGAACACCTGGACGACGCCGTCCAGCGGCTCCGCGCCGACCAGAAGACCCTGTCGTCGTAGCGACAGTCAAGTAGAGGGTAAGTGCCGAGGAGGGACAATGACCCAGGTAGCTGAGGTTCAGGGACACACCAACCGCCACGATCGCTACCCGACTCGGATCGACGCCGAGCCGTCCATGCTCCCACGGAGCGAACCCGCAGTGTGGGGCAGACCCGCCGACGGGCCGTTCGATTCGTCGGCACTTGCCGGACACGAGTCGCGCGGCTTCACGATCATCGACAACTTACTGAACGCGGGCGACGTGATGTCGTGCCGGGAGGAACTCGACCGGCTGTCCCGGGACCCGGCGATGCGCGACAGCGGGCGCGTCATCACCGAACGCGGCACCGACGAGGTTCGTTCGGTCTTCGATGTGCACCGGCGCAGCGACGCGGTCGCCGCGCTGATCCGCGACAGCAGGATTCTCGACCGCGCGCGGCAACTCCTCGGCTCCGACGTCTACATCCATCAGAGCCGGATCAACTCGATGCCCGGTTTCAAGGGCACCGGCTTCTACTGGCACTCGGATTTCGAGACCTGGCACGCCGAGGACGGTCTTCCCGTCCCGCGCGCCGTCAGCTGCTCGATCACGCTCACCGAGAACTACCCGTTCAACGGGTCGTTGATGGTGATGCCCGGTTCGCACAAGCGATTCGTCCAGTGCGTCGGCGCCACCCCCGACGACAACTACACGTCGTCCCTCGTCGCGCAGGAGGTCGGGGTTCCGCGTCGCGAGGACGTGACGCGGATGGCGGCGGAGTTCGGGATCGACCAGTTCACCGGTGCCGCAGGCACCGCGCTGTGGTTCGACTCGAACGTCATGCACGGGTCGGGCAACAACATCACGCCCTACCCGCGGTCGAACCTGTTCCTCGTGTTCAACAGTGTCGAGAACACCCTCGTCGAGCCGTTCGCCGCGGCGCGTCCGCGGCCGGAGTACATCGCGTCACGCGACTTCACCCCTCTGTCCTGACGTGAGTGGCAAGGAGTGCTCCGGCACGCCTTGCCACTCACCTATGCGGGGAACTCGTGCAGTGCCCGGGCGAGGTGGGCGAGCTCGGGAATGTCGGCGGCCCGATCGAGCGCCGCTTCCAGCGTGGCGTCGTGGGTGGGGCGCGCCTCGTCCAGTGCGGCCCGGCCCGCGGGTGTGAGCTCGGTGTAGATGCCGCGACGGTCGTCGTCGCACAGAATGCGGGTGAGCAGTCCGCGGTTCTCCAGACGGTTCACCAGCCGGGTGGTGGCGCTGCTGCTCAGCGCCGCCGCGCGGGCGAGTTGCGCCATGCGCATGTGCCAGCCGTCCTGACGGCTGAGTGCGTCGAGCACCGTGTACTCGACCACCGAGAGATCGTGCCCGCGCTGTAGGGCGCGCTCGAGCTCCGCCTCGAGCAGCCCGTGCAGGGCCGCGAGCGTGCGCCATCCCTGCGACCGGATCTCGACGGCGTCGTCAGCGACTGCCATGGGCCACCTCCTGTGGATACGACTGCAAGGTCAGAATACCAGCTTGCGCACATAGCGGGCGTGTGCAACTATTTATGGCGCGCCTGCAACTAATGCAGACGCGGTATTCGAGCTAGCGCTCTTATCTCCCAGTCTGTACGAAAGGAGTGGCTGCGATGCCACTGGGTCTGCTCGCCCTCGCAATGGGCGGCTTCGGGATCGGTCTCACCGAATTCGTCATCATGGGATTGCTGCCGGAGGTGTCGGCCGATTTCCAGGTGAGCGAGTCGGTGGCCGGCTACCTCATCTCCGGCTACGCCCTCTCCGTCGCCATCGGGGCGATCGTCATCACCGCAGCCGTCACCCGCTTCGACCGCAAACGCGTGCTCCAGGCGCTGATGGTGCTGTTCATCGGCGGCAACCTGCTGTCGGCGCTGGCCCCGACGTACGAGGTCATGATGGGCGGACGTGTCCTCGCAGCTCTGTGCCACGGCGCGTTCTTCGGCATCGGCTCGGTCCTCGCCGCCGACCTCGTGCCCGCGAGCAAGCGGGCAGGCGCGATCGCGACGATGTTCGCGGGACTGACCATCGCCAACGTTCTCGGCGTCCCGTTCGGCACCTTCCTCGGCCAGCAGTTCGGCTGGCGCTCCACGTTCTGGGCCATCACCGTCATCGGCGTCGTGGCGCTGATCGGCATCGCAACGCTGGTGCCGTCCGTGTCCCGTCCGGCGGACGCACCGGAATCCGGCGGTCTGCGCACCGAACTGCAGGCCTTCCGGTCTCCGCAGGTGTGGTTCTCGATCGCCGTCACCATCCTCGGATTCGGCGGCATGTTCGGTGCGTTCACGTACATCGCGTTCACCCTCACCGAGGTCGGCGGATTCGCGTCGACCAGCGTCCCGTGGCTCCTCGTGCTCTTCGGCGGCGGTCTGTTCGTCGGCAACGTCCTCGGTGGCCGGGCCGCCGACAAGGCACTCACCCGCACGCTGATCACGATCCTCGCCGTGCTCACCGTCGTGCTCGTCGTGTTCGCGCTCACCGCGGGGAGCAAGCCGATGACGATCGTGGCCCTGTTCTTCATGGGCGCCTTCGGTTTCGCGACCGTCCCCGGGCTGCAGATGCGGATCATGAACTACGCGGCACAGGCGCCGACGATGGCGTCCGGCGCGAACATCGCCGCCTTCAACGTGGGCAATGCACTCGGGGCCTGGCTCGGCGGCATCACCATCGCAGCGGGACTCGGCTTCACGTCGCCGATCTGGATGGGTGCCGCACTGACCGTGGGGGCGCTCGCCGTTCTCGTCCTCGCCACCGCCCTCGACCGTCGGTCGAAAGATCAGCCGGTGGAGGAGGATCCGGCGGTGGTGTCGGTCTAGCGTCAGCGCGGCCGCGTCGCGTCGCCCGCTGCGCGCGTGATGGTGGCGATCGTGTTGTCGTTCTGGCTGGTGGCGTAGGCCTTCGTGCCGTCGGCGGAGGCCGCGACGCCACCGGCACTGCCGCCGACGGCGAGCGACGTCACCTCGGCGTTGGTGCCCGGATCGAAGACCGTGACGGACCCACCCTCGGAGTCGATGACGTACAGCGTGTTTCCGTCCCCGGTCACCGCGGCGCCGCCCATTATCCCGTCGACGCCGAACGTGGCGGTCACTGTATTGGTGGCGGCGTCGATCACCGACATCTCCGCGCCGCTCCGCACGTAGGCCCGGTCGTTCGTCGCCGTCACGGCACTGGGGTGGGAGGCGACGGGAATCGTGTCGACGACGGTCGTCGTGGCCGTGTCGATCACCGTCACCGTGTTGTCGGAGGAGTTGGTGACGTACACGTGCGTGCCGTTGGCCGCGAGCTGGATGGGGAAGGCGCCGACCGGAACCGTGGCGGTCACCGTGTTCGTGGCGGTGTCGATCACGGAGACGGTGCTCTCGACGCCGTTCGTGACGTAGGCGTGGGCCCCGTCGGCGGATACCGCGACCGCCAAGGCGAATTCGCCGACCGGGATCGTGGCCGCCACCGTGTTGGTGGCGGTATCGATCACGGACACCGTCCGGTCTGCGGTGTTCACGACGAACACCCGCGCACCGTTCGGGGTGACGGCGATCCCGGTGGGCCCGCCGCCCACCGGGACGGTGGCGGTGACGGCGTTCGTTGCGGTGTCGATGACGGAGACGCTGTTGGCCCCGGAGTTCGTGGCGTACGTGACGGCACCGTTGGGTGCGACCGCCACCTGCATCGGCGTCAGCCCGACGGGAACGGTGGCGGTGACGGCGTACGTCGGCACCGCGCCGGCGGTGGTGGCCAGGAGGCCGAGCGTGGCGACGCCGATCGTCAGGACAGTCGAAGTGCGCGCGAACATCACCGTCGTAGTGTCTCCCGCACCCAGGCCGTCGTCGGGGATGTCCGCAAGATCACGTGGCAGGGTCGGCGAGTCCCCCCGAGTTCGCGGTCTCGCGTGTTCGCTGCGCCAGCTCGCTGAGGCGGCGAGCGCGGGCGATCTCGGCCGGCGTGAACGGCTCGTCCACCGGCCGCACGAAGACGAGCGGCTCACCCTCGCCCGACGGGATCGCGACGGACGCCGCCGTGGCCGGATGGTCGCTCACGAGCGAATCGACATACTGGGCGCCGAGCAGCTCCGCGATCGACAGGGGCAGTTCGGACGGATCGGCCGCCACCCGCGACGCCAACGTCAGCGCCTTCGTCTGGCCGTCGATGAGCGCGAGCGCCGAAGCCGGCCAGATGCCCACACTGCGGCCGCCCCCGGCCCGGACGGCATGCGACAGCGCCTCCGGTGACGTCTCCCGGCCCGCCCCGACGATCAACTCGTCGAGCGAACCGCCGTCCAGGTGATGGACGTGCACGGTCAGGATGTTGGCATCCAGCTTCGCGAGGTTGCGGGCCAGCGACTCGAGCTGTCCCGGTTGGTCGCTCACCCGGGCACGGATACGCCAGAGTGACTGCCCGGTCGAGAGATGGCCGTGCCTGCCGTCGGGCGGACCGTGCAGCCAGCCGCCGAGCAGTCTCATCGCCGACGGCTCCACCACCCAGATCACCAACACGGTGGTGCTGACGGTCAGGACCGTGACGGTCATCAGATAGGAGACGTGGAAATGAATGACCAAGGCATGGAGCACTAATTCGACGGGAAAGACGGCGCACAGTTTCGCGAGCGCCAGGCGGAGACGGCGGGGGTGCGGAAGCCGACCGCACGCCTCGCACGCGTTGACATGAACTCCGGGTTCTCTCGCGGCATCGTTCATGCACCCACTGTCGTCCGGAAGTATTGCCGGGTAGTTTCATCGCACGGTCGGTGGTGTGACGGATGATCGTGAAATGCGTTGGGGTGCAACGTCGATGTGGTGGGCGAGACACCGCGGCGCAGCTTGTGAGCGGGGGCACGTCGAGAGCTATCCGACCTCGAATTCGTTCGACGTCCCGGTGAACGCGGTGATCGTGCCTGCCGCGTCGCGGCTGTTGCCGAAGTGCTGCACACGGTAGCGTCCGGCGGGGGTGCCGTCCGGGACGTCCCACGTGATGCGCGCGACCGACTGGTTCGGCCCGGTGCGCGTCCAGCGGAACTTGGTGGACCAGTCGCCGTCGTCGGCGTGACGCACCCAGTCGCCGCCTCGGCGCTGGATCTCGAGGAACGTGCCACGTCGGCGCGGGTCGTTCCGGGGGTGGCCGGTGACGAACTCGGCCGCGATCTGTTCGCCCGCCGACGCTTTCGCGGCGGGCTGGGTCAGCACGTCGCCGAAGACGCGGCCTGCGGGCGGTTCGTCGCGGTCGATGCCCGGACCGAGGTAGGGCTGGAACTGCGACAGGTCGCGGGGTGCCGGGCCGCGGGGAACGTCGCGACCGGTGCGCAAAGCGTCCGCAAGCGCCGCGAATCCCTGCTGGTACGCGGGCAGTGTGTATCGGCCGAACAGGGTCGAGCCGCCCTCGTACTGCTGCGCGTCGTACTCCTGCGGGGTGGTGCAGTAACTCGCGTACGAGTTGGCGTAACCCTGGAAGATCACGTTCTCCAGCGGGACGTCGAGTCTGTCGGCGACGGTGCGGCGGATCCGCAGCCCGGACACGATCGTGAATTCCGCTGGGCCGCCCACGACGTACACGCCGCCGATGCGGAGGATCTGGATTTTCAGCACATGCGGAACCCACCCGTCGGGTGGCAGCAGACCGACGGCCACCAGCACGAGTTTCGGGGCCTGCGCATCCTGCAGCCACTGCGGGATCGGCGCGTCCATCCCACCGAGTGCGTCGACGAGCGGATCGGTGGTGCCCTCCGGGAAGATCGGGATGGCGGGACCGTCCTCGGTGCTGCCCGCGCTCATGGCGGCGCCGACACACGCGGGGGAGGTCCGGTAGGTGCGGCCGTCGGGGGTGAATTCGCCGCCGACCTCCTGATTGGCCATGTCGAGGTACATGATTCGGCTGTCCACGCCGCCGGTGAGGGTCTCCGACGCCGCCTCCCACGCCGTGCGTGCTGCCGCGACCTGCCGCTGCCCGATGATGCGGGTGTTCTCGAACTCGTCGTCGGTGGGACCGTGGCCGGGCCGGAGATCGAGGTTGGGGGACATGTCGCCGGTGTTCGTCTGCGGGAACGCGGCGACGAAATGCGGCTTCTGGTCGTCGAGGTAACGGACACCCTCGTGGTCGTGCTCCCAGAAGTAGGCGGCCGCGCCCTTGTTGTCACCGGAGATCAGATGGTTCGTGTCGGTGAGCGAAGCGCCGTGGGTCGGGAACCAGTTGATCGCCCCGACGTCTCTGCCGCCCTGCGTGATTCGCAGGACCCGCATCGACGTGTCGATGCCCAGGGGATAGTAGTCCCGGTCCTCGGCGGGGTTGCGGTCGAAGGCGATCCGCGAACGGTTGACGCTGGCATCGGTGAGTTCGCTGCGGCCGTACGACACCGAACCGGGGGCGAGGGAATCGTGCGCGGCGGTGATCGCCTCGACGATGCCACCGACCTCGGCGTCGAACACCTGACGGTTGTGGCCGAGCACGGCGAGGTTGTAGGCGTAGTCGTGGGACGCGCCGCCGCACGCCGCGTGGGAGTGCACCGCCGTGAGCATGACGTTTCGCTCGGTGTACAGGTCGCCGTGGAGTTCCGCGAGCCGGGCGAGTACGGCGTCGTGCACGGACTGGAAGATCATGCACACGTCGACGCACACGTAGACCACGCGCTGCCTGCCGGGCTCGGCGAACACGAACGCCCGCGCACGGGTCCGCTGATGCAGTCCCTCGGCGCGCTGCTCGAAACTGGAGTACCCCATCATCCCGACGTCGGCGACCGGCCCGGTGGCGTCGGAAATGCCGACACCGACGAGGAATTCGCCGTCGCCGTCGGTCGCGGGTTCTGCGGCCGCCGTCCCGGAACCGAGCGCGGCGAACGCCGGAGTCAGGGCCGCCCCCGCGAGCACGCTGCGTCGTCTGATCTGCACTACCGATCGTCCTTTCGGTGGCCGCCCCCGGGGGTGCCACGAATTGGTCAAGCGTCCAGAACCGTAGCCGGTATTGGACCCCAGTTCGGTAATCGGCGCAACCCCCATGTGAGTGGCGAAGCGTGCGCGGGCACGCTTCGCCACTCACGTGCGGTCAGACGGGCCGCGCGTCCCCGAACGTCATCTTCAATTCGGGGATCGAGGACGTGAGGAGTGCCCGTTTCGGAAGTCCCAGCGACCGCAATTCGTCCGCGATCGGGTGGCTGCCCAGTTTCAGCTCCGCGCCTCCGGGCCGGGAGCGGACCCCGGTCGGGTTCATGTCCCAGGTGGTGAACCGGGTGAGTTCGTCGAGGTGCGAATAGGCGGCGAGCGACGTGCCGGCCCCCGAACCCGGCACCGCAATGCCCGGGTTGACGCTCAACTGGGCGATCAGCCGGCCGTCCCGGCTCACCGAACCGCGCTTGACGGAACCGGTGTGGTCGACGTCGAAATCGGCCAGGACCTTCGGGAAGCCCCAGATGCCGCGACCGGCGGCCAGGGTGAAGTCGCCGTCGACGGGCAGTTGATGGATCAGCGCCCCCGCCCGACCCTGGGCCAGCGCCTTCAGGTCCCGGCGGACCGAGGTGCCGTCGGCCCGATGGTCGCGGACGAGGAACGCCACCCCGAATTCGTTGTACGGGCCGAGGTCGCCGTCCACGTAGTCGACGAACACGAGCACGCAGATGCCGCGTCCGGGCCGGAACTGCAGGATCTCCAGTCCGGAGTAGTCGATCAGCGACTGGGCGGCGGCGGTCGGCACCGAATACATCGCCATGAACGCCGACGCGGCCCGGATCTGCACGGGCATGTCGACCTGCTTGCCGAGAACCTGATGCGACGTCACGGCGCGACCACCCCGCGCAGACCGTCGGCGCCGAACATGGGCTCGAACATCGACGTGAAGTCGGGCCCGCGACGCAACATCTGGCCGCCGTCGACGTTGATGATCTGCCCCGTGATCCAGGTGGAGTCGGGGCCGAGGAGGAACTTGGCGAGCGCGGCGATGTCGGTGACCTCGCCGACCCGTGCGATCGGGGTGTTGGCCATGTAGTCGTCGAGGACGGGTCCGCCGTCGGTGATGAGCGCGACGAGGTCGGTGCGGGTCAGGCCGGGGCGGATGCAGTTGACGCGGACGTTGCTGGCCCCGAGTTCGTCGGCGGCGAGTTGCGTCAGGTTGTCGACTCCTGCCTTGGACGGACCGTATGCGCCGAACCAGCGGTGGGTGTTGCTGCTTGCGATCGAGGAGATGGTGACGATGGAACCGCCGCCCCCGGCGACGAGCGCCCGGGCGGAATGCTTGATCGTCAGCATGGTGCCGGTGAGGTTCAGGTCCACGGTCCGCCGCCACGCGTCGACGTCCAGCTGGGTCACGGGTCCCACCGTTTCGTTCCCGCCTGCGCACGTGACGACGCCGTCGAGTTGCCCGGTGCGCTCGCTCGCCTTGGCGACCGCGCGGATGACGTCGTCCTCGTTCGTGACGTCGGCGGTGATCGTGTCGACCGTCCCCGCGGGATTGTCGGCGGTGATCTGCTCCGCTGCACGCGTCAGTTTCTCTTCGCTGCGACCGCAGATCGTGACGTGGACGCCCTCGGCCGCCAGGGCGGTGGCGACGCCCAGTCCGATACCACTGCCGCCGCCGGTGACGAGTACGGACGTCTTCGCGAGCCCGCTGCTGCCGTCGTTGGTAACCACGTCCACCTCCAGGTAATAGAACTCGTGTCAATTCTCGAGCCGAGGATCTGTGAAACTTGCCGCTATACCACTGCGTCATAGTAAGAACACGTTCTATTATCAGGGCACGATTGGCGGGATTCAATGCTGAGGAGTACCCCGATGACGGACAGACCGGAGTTCGATCTGATCGACGGACGGTTCTACTCGGGCGAGCTCGGCGACCCGCGGCAGGCCTACGCATGGATGCGCGCCCACGAACCGGTGTATCGCGCGGACGGGATTCTCGGCGCCGCATCGTACGAGGCCGTCCTGGCGGCCGAACGCGATCCGGAGTTGTTCTCCAACGCGGGCGGAATCCGGCCCGGGGTGGGCCCGCTCCCGCAGATGATCGACATGGACGACCCGCAGCACCTGCAGCATCGCCGACTCGTCAACGCCGGATTCACCCGCAAGCAGGTGGAAGCGAAGATCGACCGGATCCGGGAGATCTGCGATCACCTCATCGACGCCGCGTGTGACAAGGACGAAGTGGACTTCGTGCGCGATCTGGCGGCGCCGCTTCCCATGGCCGTCGTCGGTGACATGCTCGGCGTGCGGCCCGAGGAACGCGACACGTTCCTCCAATGGTCCGACGACCTGATGAACGCACTCGGCAGCAACGCCACCCCGGAGGAACTCCAGGCACAGGCCAACGCCTACCTGGCATTCAACGAATTCACGCTCCGCACCATCGCGGAGCGGCGGCGGAATCCGACGGACGACCTCACCAGCATCCTCGTGCACAGCGAGATCCACGGTCACCGGCTCAGCGACCCGGACATCGTCGGCGAAACCCTGCTGATCCTGATCGGCGGCGACGAGACCACCCGGCACGTTCTCAGCGGCGGCATGGAACAACTGATGCGGCACCCCGATCAGCAAAAGCGGCTCGTGAACGACCCCGACGGCATCCCGGCGGCGGTCGAGGAGATGCTCCGCTGGTCGTCGCCGATCAAGAACATGTGCCGCACGGTCACCCGCGACATCGAATTCTTCGGAACCGACCTGCGCGAGGGCGAGAAGATGATGCTGCTCTTCGAATCCGCCAACTTCGACGAGGCGGTGTTCGAGCATCCCGAGGTGTTCGACATCGAACGGTCGCCGAACCCGCACGTCGCATTCGGTTTCGGCACCCACTTCTGCCTCGGCAACCAACTCGCCCGGCTCGAAGCGAAGATCATGTTCGAGCAACTGCTGTCGCGGCTGCCGGGCATGGTGCTCGTCGACGACGGCCCGCTGCGGCGTCGTCCTGCCAACTTCGTGTCGGGGCTCGAGGAGATGCCGGTGAAGCTCTAGGCGCTCCGCGCCCGTGCGCCTTTTTGGTTGCTGGAACAGCCAAAAAGGCGCACGGGTGGCGGAGCCGCCTACTCCGGTGCGTCGATGTTCAACTCGTCCGGGTGGGCGCCGACACGGGTGCCGTCGTCCATCGTCTCGATCTCGCTGAGGTCCTGCTCGCTGAGCTCGAAATCGAACACGTCGATGTTTTCGCGGATCCGCGACTCGTGGACCGACTTGGGGATGACGATCAGCCCGCTCTGCAGATGCCAGCGGATCAGCACCTGCGCGGCGCTCTTGCTGTGCCGGTCGCCGATGCGGGTGATGATCGGGTCGGTGAGCAGCGTGTTCGGCTTCGAGTCGTCACCCCACCCCGAGTTGCTGGTGCCACCGAGCGGGCTCCACGACTCGACGGCGATGCCGTGTTCGACGGCGAACGTCCGGATCTCCTGCTGCGCCAGATGCGGATGCAACTCCACCTGGTCGACCGCCGGAACGACGCCGCCCCGGTCGATCAGCAACTGCAGGTGACGCGGTTCGAAATTGCACACACCGATCGCCTTCGCGCGACCGGACTCGGCGATCTTCTCCAGCGCATCCCACGTGCGGAGGATGCGGTCGTCGTCCTGCAGCGGCCAATGGATCAGGTACAGGTCGACATAATCGACGCCGAGTCGTCCGAGGCTGGCGTCGAACGCCTTCAACGCCGGTTCGTAGCCCTGATCCGCGTTCCACAACTTGGTGGTGAGAAAGATGTCTTCGCGGGCGACACCCGAATTCGCGATGCCGCGGCCCACACCCTCCTCGTTGCCGTATGCGGCGGCGGTGTCGATGTGCCGGTAGCCCGCCTCGTCCAGGGCGAACCCGACGGCGTGTTCGGTCTCGTCGTTGTCCGCCTGCCAGACTCCCAAGCCGAGCTGCGGGAGGATGGTTCCGGAATTCAGCACGATGCTGGGTACTCGAGGACTCATGCTGTCCAGGCTATCGACTGCGGTGGGGTCGTGAGGGGTACATGCGCCGCCTGGCATCATGCGGAGGTGACGCAAATTCGGCTGTTGGCGACGGACCTCGACGGCACCCTGCTGCGGTCGGACCGCACGATCTCCCCGCGCACCGCGCAAGCCATGGAAGATGCGCGACTGTCGGGGGTCGAGGTGGTGTGGGCAACGGCCCGCGCCCGGCATTCGGTGCACGAGCTGGCGCAGTCGTGCGGATTCCGCGGCAAGGCGATCTGCGCGAACGGGGCGGTGGTCCTCGATCTGGCCGACGGAACCCCGGTGATCACGGCGACGACGACCATCGCGATGGCGTCGGCCGCGGCGGCGATGGACCGGGTGCGGACGTTGATGCCCGGTGTCGTGTTCGCGAACATCGGCCCGACGCGCTTCGTCGCCGAACCGGCGTACGCGGCGTTGTGCGAGTTCGCCGACCACCACCGGCACCCGCACGAGATGACTTTGTCGGAACTGCTGCCCGACATCGACGAGCCGATGGTGAAGATCGTTGCCCGGCACCCGGAGGTGCCCAGCGCGGAGCTGTACCGGGCGGCGGTGGCGGCCGGGGTCGACGGCGTCGAGCTGACGCACTCCGGCGCGCCGTACGTCGAGATGGCGGCGTCGGGCGTGTCCAAGGCGAGTGCGCTCGCCGAGCTCTGCGCGGTCGACGGGATCTCGACGGAGGAGGTCGCCGTGGCCGGGGACGCCATCAACGACGTCCCGATGCTGACGTGGGCAGGAACGGCTCTCTGCCCGTCCAACGCGCTGCCGGAAGTCCTCGCCCTCGCCGACCACGTCCTGCCCAGCAACGACGAAGACGGGGTCGCCAGCTACCTGGAGGGGCTGCGCCCGTGAGCGGTTAACGAGTGCAGAGACTCGTTAACCACGCACGGGCGGCGGAGCCGCCTACAGTCCGGCGGCGGTAGCCAGTTGCGGCAGGTACTCCCGCGGCTGCCCGAACAGCTGTGCACTCCCGTGCGCACGTTTGAAGTACAGCTGCGCGTCGTGTTCCCACGTGATCGCGATGCCACCGTGCAGCTGGATGGCCTCCGCCGCGGCGTGCTGCAGCGCCTCCGAGCAGTACACCTTCGCGATGACGGCGTCCTCGTGCGTCCCCGACAGCGCCGCGGCGTACGACATGGACCGGGCCGTCTCGACGAGGGCGTACATGTCGGCCATGCGGTGCTTGAGCGCCTGGAACGACCCGATCGCCCGGCCGAACTGCTTGCGCGACTTCGCGTACTCGACCGTCTGCTCCAGCGCCGCGGACGCCGCGCCCACCTGTTCCGCCGACAACGCGACCAGTGCGACCGTGCGCAACTGGTCGACGAGGTCGGTGGGGGAGACGAGCCTACGCGCCGCGACCCCGTCGAAGATCACCTCCGACAGCGGACGCGTCGGATCCATCGCCGCGACGCGACGACGCGTCACGCCGTCCGCCGCCGGGTCGACCTCGAACAGGCCTTCGGACGTGAGAACCAGCAGCACGCCCGCGACGTCACCGCCGAGCACGTACGACGCCGTCCCCGACAGCGCCTCGCCCGACGAAGTGACCCCGAAACCGGACCAGCCGTCCGCACCCGCCCAGCACAGCGCGGCCACCGAACCCGCCGCGATGCCGGGCAGCAGTCGGGCGCACGCGTCGTCGTCCCCCGACAGCACCAGCGCCTGCGCGGCCAGCACGGCGCTGCCCAGCATCGGCGACGGCGTCAGCGTGCGGCCCAGTTCTTCCTGCACCACATGGACTTCCAGCAGCGACGCCCCGACGCCGTCGTACTTCTCCGGAACGGCGAGGGCGGCGACGCCGATCTGCTCGCACAACGTGGACCACAGGGCGTCGTCGTAACCGTGGTCGGTGGTGATCGCCCGGCGGACGGCGGCGGAGTCGGAGTGCTTACCCAGCAGATCCCGGACCGACGACCGGAGCGCCGCCCGCTCCTCGTTATCGAAACTCATGACGCCTCCACAAGCGAGTCGACGACGCGGCCACGATGGAACGCCGGCGTGCCCCAGGCCGTGACCAGTGCCCGGACCTTGGTGAGCCACAGCGACAGGTCGTGTTCCTGGGTGTAGCCGATGGCGCCGTGCACCTGCAGCGCCACCCGCGCCGCCCGGTACGCGGCATCCCCGCACGCTACCTTCGCCGCCGAGACGTCCCGGGAACTGTCGACGGACCCGTCCCGCACGGACAGCGCCGCACCGTGCAGCAACGGCCGCGACATCTCCAGCCCGACCGCGACCTCGGCCAGATGATGTTTGATGGCCTGGAACTGTCCGATCACCTTGCTGAACTGCTTGCGCTGCTTGGCGTAGTCGGTGGTGACGTCGAGCAGAGTCTGCCCGAGTCCCTGCAACTGGGCCGCGGTGGCCAACGCCCCGAGGTCGAACGCGGGCCCGAAGTCGACGTCGCCGAGGGCGACCCCGGCGGTGAGGGGGAACAGCCTTCGCGACTGATCCACCGAGTTCTGCACCACCCCGGCCTGTCCGAGGCTCACCGTCGCACCATCGACGAGCAGGACCAGATCGGCTGAGTCCGCATCCACGGCGAACGGCACGTGCGGCGCGGCCGCGACTGTGGCGAGCGAACCGGAAGCCAACGCCGCCAACCGGTCCGGGGCCACCTGCGCGAGCAGCACCGGCACGACCGCGACGGTTTCGGCCACGGGGCCGGGAACGGCATGGCGTCCGAGTTGTTCCAGGGCCACGACGAGGTCGACGGCGTCGGCTCCCAGGCCGTCGTGCTCGTCCGCGATGAGCAGTCCGTTGACGCCGGTCTCGGCGAGTCGCTGCCACACCTTCAGACCCGGACCCGTGTCACCGGTGTTCCACGACCGGATCACCGCCGGCATGTCCGCCTTCGACAGCAGGGCGTCGATGCTGGACGCGAAGTCCTGATGGGAGGAGTCGAGTGTGAATCTCATCGATCCGCCTTCGGTAGGCCGAGCAGCCGCTCGGCGATCACGTTCTTCTGAATCTCGTTGGTGCCGGCATAGATCGGACCGGACAGGGAGAACAGGTAGCCGTCCATCCAGTTGTCCGCGAGCTCCGCCGAGGCGCCCTGCAGTTCGAGTGCGGTCTCGTGGGTGGCGATGTCCCACTCCGACCAGAACACCTTGTTGATGGACGATTCGGCGCCCAGTTGCCCGCCGTCGGCGAGCCGGGTGACGGTGCCGAACGTATTCAGCTGGTAGGCGCGGGCACCGATCCAGGCGTCGGCGACCTTGTTTCGCAGGGCCGTGTCGTCGGTGCGTCCGCTGTCCCGGAACAGTTCGACGAGCCGGTCGACGGTCGCGAGGAAACGGCCCGGGCTGCGCAGTGACAGTCCGCGTTCGTTGGACGCGGTGCTCATCGCGACGCGCCAGCCTTCGTTCACGCCGCCGATCACTCCGGACTCGCCGGGGTTCGCGGGGTCGTCCGGGACGAAGACGTCCTCGAGAAAGATCTCCGCGAAACCGGGCTCGCCGTCCAGCTGATCGATCGGGCGCACGGTCACACCCTTCGAGCGCAGGTCGAACATGAAGTACGTGATGCCCTTGTGTCGCTGGGCGTCCGGATCGGACCGGAACAGCCCGAAACCCCAGTCCGCGAAGCTCGCCCGCGAACTCCACGTCTTCTGCCCGTTCAGCACCCAGCCGCCGTCGACGCGCCGGGCGGTGGAACGGAGCGACGCGAGGTCGCTACCCGACTCCGGCTCCGACCAGGCCTGCGCCCAGATGTCGTCGGCGCGGGCCATCCGCGGCATGATGCGGGCCAACTGCTCGGCGTTCGCATGCTCGAACAGTGTCGGAGCGAGCAGGAAGATGCCGTTCTGGCTGACGCGTCCGGGCGCACCCGAGCGGTAGTACTCCTCCTCGAACACCACCCATTCCAGCAGCGACGCGTCGCGTCCGCCCAGTTCCTCCGGCCACGACACCACCGACAGCCGGGCGTCGGCGAGAGTGCGTTCCCACTCGCGGTGCGCTTCGAAACCCTCCGCGGTATCCATCGACGGCAGCGGCTCGGCGGGAACGTTGTCGCGCAGGAAGGTCCGCACCTCCTCGCGGAATGCGACGGTGGCGGCGTCGAACTCGAGATCCACCTACTTCGCCCCTTCGTTCGAGTTGCGCGCACTGGCCGCCATCGACTTGGCGTCCATGCCGCCGAGCGGATCGGTGTCGATCTCGGCGTTGTGCGCGTGCGCGAAGTGGTGGAGACCGAACACGGAGTCCATGCCGTTCCGCATGCCCATCTGGTCCTCGCACTGGTTGACGGCCTTCTTGGTGAGCGCGAGACCGAACCGGGGCATGGCGGCGATGCGTCCGGCGATGGCGAGGGTCTCCTGCTCCAGGTCCTCGCGCGGCACGACGCGGTTGACCATGCCCACCTCGTAGGCGCGCTGCGCGGTGAACCGGTCGCCGGTGAAGAGGATTTCCTTCGCGAACCGCGGTCCGAGCATCCACGGGTGCGCGAAGTACTCGACCCCCGGAATGCCCATACGTACGACCGGATCGGAGAAGAAAGCGTCGTCCGACGCCACGATGAGGTCGCACACCCACGCCAGCATCAGACCGCCGGCGATGCAGGCGCCCTGGATCATCGCGATGGTCGGCTTCGGGATCTCGCGCCAGCGACGGCACATCCCGAGATAGACCTCCATCTCGCGCGCGAACCGCTGGTCGCCGCCCGGCTTGTCGACATGGTCCCACCACATCACGGCCTTGTTGTCGTAGTGCACGTGATGGTCCCGGCCCTGGGTGCCGATGTCGTGCCCGGCGCTGAAGTGCTTGCCGTTGCCGGCGAGGACGATCACCTTCACGTCGTCATCCTCGACGGCCCGCTCGAACGCGGCGTCGAGGGCGTACGTCATCACCGAGTTCTGGGCGTTGCGGTAGTCGGGGCGGTTGAGCGTCACGAATGCGACACCGTCACGCACCTCGTAGGTGACGACGTCACCCTCGTCCGGAACCGTCATTTCTTCTCCTCACGCAGAACGTTTTTCATGACCTTCCCGGAGGGATTCCGGGGGAGGGACTCCACGAAGCGCACCGACCGGGGCACCTTGAAGTTGGCGAGTCGCTCCTTGCAGAACGCGACCACGTCGTCCTCGGCGAGCGTCGAGCCAGACTTGGCGACCACGTAGGCCCGCCCGACCTCGCCCATCCGCTGGTCGGGAACGCCGATGACGGCAGACTCCGCGACGCCGTCGAGTCGGGCAAGAGCGTTCTCCACCTCAGCGGGATACACGTTGAAACCGCCGGAGATGTACATGTCCTTGAGGCGGTCCGTGATGTCGACGTAACCGCGGTCGTCCAGGGTCCCGACGTCGCCGGTGTGCAGCCAGCCGTCCGCATCGATGGTTTTGGCGGTCGATTCGGGGTCGTCGAGGTAACCGAGCATCACGTTCTCGCCGCGCACCAGGATCTCGCCCTTGTCGCCGATCCGGACCTCCATCCCGGGGATGGCGCGACCCGACGTGGTCGACACGGTCACCGGGTCGTCGTCGGTCCGGCACATCGTGACCACCACCGCCTCCGTCTGACCGTAGGCGGTGAGGACGGCGTCGAAGCTCAGCTCCGACTGCATCCGTTCCACCAGGGCGACCGGAACCGCGGCCGCGCCCGTGATCGCGACCCGCAGGCTGGACAGGTCGTACTTCGGGCGGTCCGGGTGGTCGAGGATCGATTGGAAGATCGTGGGGGCGCCGGGGAGCACGGTGATCTGCTCGTCGTGCACGGTCGCCATCACCTTCGGAACGTCGAACACCGCCATCGGCACCACCGTCGCCCCGTTCAGCAGGCACACCAGGAACCCCGCCTTGTACCCGAAGGTGTGGAAGAACGGGTTGATGATCAGGTAGTTGTCGTCGGAGGTCACCTCGGCGCACTCGCCCCACGCCTGCGCGATGCCCACCGACTGCCGGTGCGCACTCATCACGCCCTTGCTGCGGCCCGTCGTGCCCGACGTGAACATGACGTCGGAGACGTCGTCGGGGGAGACGGCGGCCGCGCGGGCGTCGGCCTCGGCGCGCGTGTCCTCGTCGGCGAGGGCGAGGAAGTCGTCGAAGTCGAAGACGCCGGGAACCTCGACGTCGCCGCCGTCGACCGGAACCCGGACGACGGTCGGCAGGTCGAGGGTGCTCGACTCGTCGCGCAGCGCCGCGTACCGGTCGGTGCCGAGGAATTTGCCCGCGACCACCAGTGCGGTGGTCTTGGTGCGCTCGAGAATGTCGAGGGCCTCGGTGGCCGTGTACCGGGTGTTGATCGGGACGAGAGTCGCGCCGGCGTAGTGGATGCCGAGCGCCGCGACCACCCAGTGATACGTGTTGGGCGACCACACCGCGACGTGATCGCCGGGGCGCACGTCCTGTGAGCTGAGTGCTGCGGCGAAATCGCGGACACGGTCGTGCAGTTGTGTGAAGGTCAGACGGACGTCGCCGTCCGCCACGGCTGTGAGCTCGCCGAATTCGCGTGCGGCCCGTTTCAGGGCGGACGGGGTGGTTGTCGGTTGTTCGGTCACTGGGCTCCCTACCTACCTAGCAAGTGCTTGGTAGGTTATCTTACAGACGTGGACCAGAGCGAGAGCCCGGACGGGCTGATCACCGACGACGACTTTGCGCAGACCGTCAGGACGTGGCTGAACGACAACCTCACCGGCGACTTCGCCCGGCTGAAAGGCAAGGGCGGCCCCGGCAGCGAGCACGAGTTCTTCGAGGAACGGCTCGCCTGGGACCGTCATCTCGCCGCGGCGGGATGGACCTGCCTCGGCTGGCCGACGGAGCACGGCGGGCGCGGAGCCACGCTGGCACAACAGGTGGTGTTCCATCAGGAGTATGCGAAGTCGGGGGCGCCGGCGCGGGTCAGCCACGTCGGCGAGGAACTGCTCGGGCCGACGCTCATCGCCTTCGGCACCGAGGAGCAGAAGCGCCGGTTCCTTCCCGGGATCAACACCGTGACCGAACTGTGGGCGCAGGGCTACTCCGAGCCGGGCGCCGGTTCCGACCTCGCCAACGTCGCCACCACCGCGCGCCGCGACGGCGACAAGTGGGTGATCAACGGGCAGAAGGTCTGGACGTCCCTCGCGCACGTCGCCCAGTGGGCGTTCGTCCTCTGCCGCACCGAACCGGGATCCAAGCGGCACCAGGGCCTGAGCTTCCTGCTCGTCCCGCTCGACCAGCCCGGCGTCACGGTCCGGCCCATCCAGCAGTTGACCGGCACGTCCGAGTTCAACGAGGTGTTCTTCGACGACGCGGTCACCGACGCGGATCTGGTGGTCGGGGAGCCGGGGGACGGCTGGCGGGTCGCGATGGGTCTGCTCACCTTCGAGCGCGGCGTGTCCACGCTCGGGCAGCAGATCGGGTTCGCCCGCGAACTGCAGGGCGTCGTCGACCTCGCGAAGGCCAACGGTGCGGCGACCGACCCGAACATCCGCGAGAAGATCGCCCGCGCGTGGGTCGGGCTGCGGGTGATGCGGGCACACGCCCTGCGCACCCTGGAAGCGGTCGACGCCGGGACCTCCGGCGCGGAGGCGTCCGTCGCGAAGCTGTTGTGGGCCAACTGGCACCGCGATCTCGGTCAGCTGGCCATGGACGTGCAGGGCGCGGCGTCGCTGCTCGCCCCGGCCGATCCGTCGTCCGACGTCACGGACCCCGAACACCTGGAACTGGGCGAGTGGCAGCGACTGTTCCTGTTCACCCGCGCCGACACCATCTACGGCGGATCCAACGAGATCCAGCGCAACATCATCTCCGAGCGCGTGCTCGGACTTCCCCGAGAGGCCCGTTCATGACTACTACTCCGCTCGCCACCGCGCCCGTCGAGACTCCGGGCCACGACCTGTTGAAAGGCAAGAAGGTCGTCGTCACCGCCGCGGCGGGCACCGGCATCGGATTCGCGTCCGCGCGACGCGCCCTGCTCGAGGGCGCCGACGTGCTGGTGTCCGACTGGCACGAGCGTCGACTCCTCGAGACCAAGGAGAAACTGGCCGCCGAGTTCCCCGGTCAGGCGGTCGAAGCGCTGACGTGTGACGTGTCCAGCACGGAGCAGGTGGACGCTCTGATCTCCGGGGCCGCCGACGCGCTGGGCAGGATCGACGTCCTCGTCAACAACGCCGGACTCGGCGGCGAGACCCCGCTCGTCGACATGACGGACGAGGAGTGGGACCGCGTCCTCGACATCACGCTGAACGGAACGTTCCGGGCCACCCGCGCCGCGCTGCGCTACTTCAAGGAGGCCCCGCACAACGGCGTACTGGTCAACAACGCGTCCGTCCTCGGGTGGCGGGCGCAGCACTCGCAGGCGCACTACGCGGCCGCGAAGGCCGGCGTCATGGCCCTGACCCGGTGCAGTGCGATCGAGGCCGCCGAGTACGGCGTCCGGATCAACGCCGTCGCGCCGTCCATCGCACGGCACGCATTCCTCGCGAAGGTGACCAGCGAGGAACTCCTCGACAAGCTGGCGTCCGACGAGGCGTTCGGCCGCGCCGCCGAGGTGTGGGAAATCGCCGCCACCATCGCCATGCTCGCCAGCGACTACACCACCTACCTCACCGGTGAGGTCGTGTCGGTCTCGTCGCAGAGGGCGTAGCCGGCTCCGCCGCCTGTGCGTGGTTGACGAGTGTCTGGACTCCTTAACCGCGCACAGGGCCGAAGGCCCTAACAAGCGCTTGGTTGATAGGATGTGACGATGACGCCACCCCCCGCCGACGACACTTCCGGCAAGTCCGGACGCCGGACCGAACTCCTCGACATCGCGGCCACCCTGTTCGCCGAACGCGGCCTGCGGGCCACCACCGTGCGCGACATCGCCGACGCCGCGGGCATCCTGTCGGGCAGCCTGTACCACCACTTCGACTCGAAGGAGTCGATGGTCGACGAGATCCTACGGGGCTTCCTCGACGACCTGTTCGGCAAGTACCGCGAGATCGTCGCGTCCGGACTCGACAGTCGCGCCACCCTCGAAGCGCTGGTCACCACGTCCTACGAGGCGATCGACGCGTCGCATTCCGCGGTCGCGATCTACCAGGACGAGGTGAAGCACCTCGTCGCCAACGAGCGCTTCGCGTACCTGTCCGAACTGAACACCGAATTCCGCGAGCTGTGGATGGGTGTGCTCGAGGCGGGTGTGAAGGACGGCAGCTTCCGGTCCGACATCGACGTCGAGCTCGCCTTCCGATTCCTCCGCGACACCGCCTGGGTCGCCGTCCGCTGGTACCGGCCCGGCGGCTCGGTCACGGTCGACACCGTCGCCAAGCAATACCTCTCGATCGTCCTCGACGGACTTGCGAGTCCCCGTAACTGACTAGGAGTTTCACATGACCGAGGCCTACATCGTCGACGCCGTTCGCACACCGATCGGCAAGAAGAACGGCGGCCTGTCCGGCGTGCACCCGGCCGACCTGGGTGCGCACGTCATCAAGGCCCTCGTCGAGCGCACGGGCATCGACCCGGCCGGTGTCGACGACGTCGTCTTCGGTTGCGTCGACGCGATCGGCGGGCAGGCCGGCAACATCGCCCGCACCGCGTGGCTGGCCGCCGGCTACCCGGAAGAAGTCCCAGGGGTCACCGTCGACCGGCAGTGCGGGTCCAGTCAGCAGGCCGTGCACTTCGGTGCGCAGGCGATCCTGAGCGGCACCGCCGACCTGATCGTCGCCGGCGGGGTGCAGAACATGAGCCAGATCCCGATCGCCTCGGCGATGGTGGTCGGTCAGCAGTACGGATTCGACACCCCCTTCGGCGGATCGACGGGCTGGACGGAACGCTACGGCGACCAGGAAGTGTCGCAGTTCAACGGCGCCGAACTGATCGCGGACAAGTGGGACATCAGCCGCGACGAACTCGAGCGCTGGGCGCTGCAGAGCCACGAGCGGGCGCGGACGGCCATCGCCGAGGGTCGCTTCGACCGCGAGATCGTCCCGTTCGGTGACGTGACGACGGACGAGGGGCCCCGCGAGACCAGCCTCGAGAAGATGGCCGCCCTGAAGACCCTCACCGACGGGGGACGACTCACCGCCGCGGTCGCGAGCCAGATCTCCGACGGCGCGAGCGCGGTGCTGCTGGCCTCACCGGAAGCAGTCGAGAGGTACGGCCTGACCCCCCGGGCCCGCATCCACCACCTCAGCGCCCGCGGCGCCGACCCGATCTTCATGCTCAGCGCGCCGATCCCGGCCACGCGCTACGCGCTGGAGAAGACGGGTCTGAGCATCGACGACATCGACCTGGTCGAGATCAACGAGGCCTTCGCACCGGTCGTCCTCGCGTGGATCAAGGAGATCGGGGCCGATCCGGCGAAGGTCAATGTCAACGGCGGCGCGATCGCCCTCGGCCACCCGCTCGGCGCGACCGGCACGAAGCTGATGGCCACACTCCTCAACGAACTCGAGCGCACCGGCGGCCGCTACGGTCTGCAGACCATCTGCGAGGGCGGCGGCACAGCCAACGCCACCATCATCGAACGCCTGTGAGTACTTGTTAACCGCGGGCGGTTAACAAGTACTCACAGGTCAGGTGCGGGCATGACCGGCGATGTCCTCCGTGAACGCCCGCATCATCTCGGCGGTGAGGGTGGGACGCACCGTGCCGATCACGTCCAGATAGTCCTGGGTGCCGGCATGGCAGCGTCCACCCGAGTCGACGCTGCACTCGAAGGTCGCCTGCGCCACGGTCCGTGCCGCGTGCGCGACATCGGCGGGCGTGTAGCCCTCGGTCGCGGCGACGAGGGCGGACACGTCGACCTGCTCGTTGCCGAGGTACCGCTCCCACAGGGCGTGTCTGGCCTCCGCGTCCGGCGCGCCGATCGGCAGCACGTAGTCGAAACGTCCGTGTCGAAGGAACGCATCATCCAGTGCTCGAACGGAATTGGTGGCGCATACCAGTAGCCGCCCGCCGCGTTCGCGGAAGTTGACGATCGACTTCAGCAGTTCGTTCACCACCCCGACGGACTGCGACCCGGGCCGGCGCCGCGCCGCCACCTCCTCCACCTCGTCGATGAAGACGACGACGTGCTCGAGTTCGCCCATCGACGTGAACGCCTCCCCGAGGCCGGCGGCGAGACCGCTCTCGGCGGCCGCGAGCCGCGACGGGAACAGTTCGACGAACGGCCAGCCGAGCCGGCTGGCGATGGCACGCGCGAACGTCGTCTTCCCGGTTCCCGGCGGCCCGAACAGCACCACCGCGCGGGGTGCTGCCACCCCGTGGTCGGCGGCCAGCGCCGGCCGTGACAGTGGGAGCACGATCTTGCGTTCGATCAGCGATTTCTCCCGGGTCATGCCGGCGACCTGTTTCCACAGTCCGGCGGGCGGTACCGCACCGCCGAGCGTCGCCAGAAGCCCGGCCGTGCGGGGCGACACCGTTCCGAGCTTCTCGTAGTACGTGACTCCCGTGCGGGCCGTGAATCCGGAATTGGTCAGCGCCGTCGCACCGGTCTCCCCTTCGGGGAGGAGGGCGGTCACCCGTCGCACTCCTCTGGCGAGGAGCCGGTGCTCGAGCTGCGACAACAGGGCGCTGCCGAGCCCCTGCCCACGCCATTCGGGATCGAGGGAGATCCGCATGACCCAGGCGCGGTCCTCGTCGACGCGAGCGACCGCCGTCCCGATGATGTGCCCGTCCCTCGTCGCGACGACCGCGGGGTGACGGTTCAACAGACTCCCGACCACGTCCGAGAGCGCGAACAGGGGCAGTTGGTCCGTGGTGGTGGAACTGCTGTCCATGCGCACGACAGCCTCGAGATCCTCCGGTTCGAAGTCTCGGATGGTCCAGGCGTCCATGCGCCCTCCCTGTAGTGGATGGCGGATCCTCAGACTACGTCTGCCGTGAGTACTTATTAACCGCCCGCGGTTAATAAGTACTCACGGGCGGGAAGCGCTACGCTCGAATCCACAGGTGACGAGTCCTGAACGGGGCCGTGATGCACGAGTTGGCAATCACCCAGAGCGTCGTCGACGCCGTCTGCGAGACCGCCGCGGGACGGACGGTCCACAGTGTGCGCGTACAGGTGGGGGCGTTGACGGCCGTGGTCGCCGATTCGATGCAGTTCTGTTTCGAACTGGTCACCGAAGGGACCGTCGCGCACGGTGCCCGTCTCGACATCGACCACACCCCGGGCGGGGCGCACTGCCGTGAGTGCGGCGAGGATTTCGCGCTCACGGACCTGGTGTTGCTGTGCCCGTGCGGAAGTGCGGACGTGGAGGTCACGTCGGGTCGGGAACTACGAATCCTCTCGATGGAAGTGAGCTGACGCAAATGTGTGCCACCTGTGGATGCGGAGACGAGACCGGAACCAGGATCACGGTGCCCCATGAGCACCCGCACGACCACGAGCACCCGCACGACCACGATCATTCGCACGACCACGAGCACCCGCACACTCACGAACACCCCCACGAGCACGCGACCGAGACGGTGACCCTCGAACAGAAGGTGCTGGCGAAGAACGACCTCACGGCGGAGCGCAACCGGGGCTGGCTGGCCGGACGTGGGGTGCTCGCGCTGAACGTGATGAGTTCGCCGGGGTCGGGGAAGACGACGCTGCTCGAACGCACCATCGCCGACATCGGTGGGCAGCGGCGCGTCTCGGTGGTGGAGGGTGATCAGGAGACGATGCTCGATGCCAACCGAATCAAGGCGACGGGATGTGCTGTGGTGCAGGTGAACACGGGCGCCGGGTGCCATCTCGACGCCGAGATGATGCGGGACGCGCTGACCGCTCTCGACCCCGAGCCGAACTCGCTGCTGTTCATCGAGAACGTGGGGAACCTCGTCTGTCCGGCACTGTTCGATCTCGGTGAGAAGAGCAGGGTGGTGGTGATCTCGGTGACCGAGGGGACGGACAAGCCGCTCAAGTACCCGCACATGTTCGCGGCGGCGAACCTGGTGATCGTGAACAAGGCGGACCTGTTGCCGTACGTGGACTTCGACGTCGATCTCTGCACGAAATACGCCCGGTCCGTGAACCCCGACCTGCAGATGATCACGTTGTCGGCGACGACGGGCCAGGGCATTGCGCAGTGGTACGACTGGATTGCGAAGCAATGACGCTCCTACACGACCGGGTGGAGCCGCGCGGTGCGACGCGCCGAGGACCGTTGACATCCGCTCGGCGGCGGAGCTAAATAAATATCAGCGCCACACAGGTGGGCCGACGGTCGACTCCGGTGGCGACAGGAGTTGTGTTCACTCCGGAAAGCGACCTGATATGCCGACACAGGAAGCAATCAACGCCGAGGACACCCTGATTCACGTGCTGTGGATCAATGCGGGACTCAGTTGCGACGGCGATTCGGTGGCCTTGACGGCTGCGACGCAGCCCAGTGTCGAGGAGATTGCTCTGGGAGCCCTGCCGGGCCTGCCCAAAGTGGCCGTTCACTGGCCGCTGATCGACTTCGAGAACGGCCCCGAGGGCGGCGCCGACGACTTCCTGGAGTGGTTCTGGAAGGCGGATCGCGGCGAGCTCGAACCTTTCGTCCTGGTGGTGGAGGGTTCCATACCGAACGAGCAACTTCACGACGAGGGTTACTGGTGCGGTTTCGGCAACAATCCCGAGACCGGTCAGCCGGTGACGACGAGCGAATGGCTCGATCGTCTCGCTCCGAAGGCGACGGCGATCGTCGCGGCCGGGACGTGCGCCACGTACGGCGGTATTCACGCGATGGCGGGTAATCCGACCGGTGCGATGGGCGTTCCCGACTATCTCGGCTGGGATTGGAAGTCGAAGGCGGGCATCCCGATCGTCTGCGTTCCCGGCTGCCCGATCCAACCGGACAATCTGTCGGAGACGCTGACGTATCTCCTCTACATGGCCACCGAGCAGGCGCCCATGATCCCGCTCGACGACGCTTTGCGCCCGCAATGGCTGTTCGGTGCCACGGTGCACGAGGGCTGCGACCGCGCCGGCTACTACGAGCAGGGTGATTTCGCCACCGAGTACGGCTCGCCCAAGTGCATCGTGAAGCTGGGGTGCTGGGGCCCCGTCGTCAAGTGCAACGTCCCGAAGCGGGGCTGGATCAACGGTGTCGGTGGGTGCCCGAATGTGGGCGGTATCTGCATCGGGTGCACGATGCCTGGCTTCCCGGACAAGTTCATGCCGTTCATGGACGAACCCCCGGGCGGCAAGATCTCCGCCGCGGCGTCCGGACTGTACGGATCCGCCATTCGGAGTCTCCGCAAGATCACCAAGACCACCTTGGACAAAGAGCCGCACTGGCGCAGTCGCGGTACGAAACTGACCACGGGCGCCACACGCACCTGGTAGTCCCGCTCGGGGTCTCGGGCGGTAGTCCGCCGGCCTCGAACACTGAGAGGTACGTCGATGACAACGATCATTCCGGAACCTTCGCACAAGTCGGAATCCGACGGCCTGGTCGAGATGGCGTGGGATCCGATCACGCGCATCGTGGGCAGCCTGGGCATCTACACGAAGATCGACTTCAAGCAGAAGGAAGTCGTGGAGTGCCACAGCACCTCGTCGATCTTCCGCGGCTATTCGATCTTCATGAAGGGTAAGGACCCGCGCGACGCCCACTTCATCACGAGCCGCATCTGCGGTATCTGTGGTGACAACCACGCGACGTGTTCGTGTTATACCCAGAACATGGCCTACGGCGTGCAGCCGCCGCACATCGGCGAGTGGATCGTCAACCTCGGCGAGGCCGCGGAATACATGTTCGACCACAACATCTTTCAGGAGAACCTCGTCGGTGTGGACTTCTGCGAGAAGATGGTCTCCGAGACCAATCCCGGGGTGCTCGCGCAGGCCGAGAAGACCGAGGCGCCGCACGCCGGTGAGCACGGCTACAAGACCATCGCCGACATCATGCGTTCGCTCAACCCGTTCACCGGTGAGTTCTATCGGGAGGCGTTGCAGGTCAGCCGGTGGACGCGAGAGATGTTCTGCCTGATGGAAGGTCGGCACGTCCATCCGTCCACCCTGTATCCGGGTGGTGTGGGCACGGTCGCGACGATCCAGTTGATGACCGACTACACGACGCGTCTGATGCGCTACGTGGAGTTCATGAAGAAGGTCGTCCCCATGCACGACGACCTGTTCGACTTCTTCTACGAGGCCATGCCCGGCTACGAGAAGGTCGGCCTGCGCCGGACTCTCCTCGGCTGCTGGGGGTCCTTCCAGGATCCCGCGGTGTGCAACTTCTCCTACAAGGACATGGAGAAGTGGGGACGGGCCATGTTCGTGACGCCCGGCATCGTGGTGGACGGCAAACTGATCACGACGTCCCTCGTCGACATCAATCTGGGCATCCGAATCCTGCTGGGCAGTTCGTATTACGACGACTGGACCGACCAGGAGATGTTCGTGAAGAACGATCCGCTCGGGAATCCGGTCGACCGCAGGCATCCGTGGAACCAGCACACCAACCCGCACCCGCAGAAACGCGACATGGAGGACAAGTACAGCTGGGTGATGTCGCCGCGGTGGTTCGACGGCACCGATCACCTCGCGCTGGACACCGGCGGCGGGCCGCTGGCCCGGCTCTGGAGTACCGCCCTCGCCGGCCTCGTCGACATCGGGTACGTGCAGTCGACCGGTCACAGCGTGAAGATCAACCTGCCGAAGACCGCGCTGAAGGGCCCGGTCGAGTTCGAGTGGAAGATCCCGCAGTACGGCAGCAACACGATCGAGCGTGACCGGGCGCGGACCTACTTCCAGGCGTACGCGGCGGCGTGTGCGCTGCACTTCGCGGAGAAGGCGCTCGCCGAGATCCGGGCCGGGCACACGAAGACGTGGGAGAAGTTCGAGGTCCCCGACGAGGGAATCGGCTGCGGCTTCACGGAGGCGGTGCGCGGAGTCCTGTCGCACCACATGGTGATTCGCGACGGCAAGATCGCGAACTACCACCCGTATCCGCCGACGCCGTGGAACGCCAACCCCCGCGACAGCTTCGGTACGCCGGGGCCGTACGAGGATGCGGTGCAGGGTCAGCCGATCTTCGAGGAGAACGACCGGGAGCATTTCAAGGGCATCGACATCATGCGGACCGTCCGCAGTTTCGATCCCTGCCTGCCCTGCGGTGTGCACATGTATCTCGGTGAGGGAAAGACGCTGGAGAAGCTGCATTCTCCCACCCAGTCCGTGACCGGCGAGTGACGGGGTACGCATGGAGAGTGGCGGATCGGAGACGTGGGGGAGTGACGAAGTAGGAGACGACCCCGATCGGTGGCGGACAGCCGGCGAGAGGATCGACAGCCTGTTGGACGCGAGTTCGACAGGTGGCTCGGTGGCACGTGATCGCGCCGAGCAACTGGTCCGCGAGGTGGTCGAACTCTACGGCGCCGGGTTGCAGCGCGTCCTCGAGATCATCGGTGACCGCGACGACGACCTCGTCGAACGGCTGGCCGCCGACGAACTCGTCGCGAGCCTGCTGCTGGTGAACGGGCTCCATCCGCACGACGTCGAGACGAGGGTCGCCACCGCACTCGACAGTGTGCGCCCCTATCTGGGATCCCACGGCGGTGACGTCGAACTGCTCGGTGTGGTGAACGGTGTGGTGCGGCTTCGGCTGACCGGCAGTTGTCAGAGCTGCCCGTCCTCGGCGGTGACGTTGGAACTCGCCGTCAAGGACGCCGTGCTGGCGGCGGCACCGGAGACCGTGGACATCGAGGTGGTGGGTGCCACCCCCGCGGCCGGCTCCGGGCTGATTGCCGCGGAATCGCTGTTCTCCCATGTTCATCCGAACGGAACGGACGGGTCGAGTGGCACCGGGACGTGGATCTCGGTGCCCGAACTCGAGGACCTCGCGCCCGGGGAGGTGGCCGGGTTCGCCGTCGCAGGGCTCCCGATTCTGGTGTGCCGGATCGGGGAGCAGTTGTTCGCCTACCGCGACCGCTGCGCCGCCTGCACCAACTCGCTGGCCGGGGCCACCCTGCAACGAAAGGCGGGCGGGCAGGTGGGGGACGCGGTGCTGCGCTGTCCGTCGTGCCGGGCGCACTTCGACCCGCGCCGGGCAGGACTCCGTCTGGACAGTGACGCGGACGCCGAAACGCTGTCGCCGCTTCCGGTCCTCGTGCGTGACGGCGTCGTCTCCGTCGCGGTGCCCGCCGCGGAGGTGGCGTGATGAGCCCGTCGGGGAACGGGCTGCGCATCCTGCAGCGCATCGCGTCCGAGCGACCCAAACCGGTGGTCGGCGAACGGTGCGACATGTGCGCCGTGCCGATCGCCGACGCCCATCAGCACGTCGTGAACGTCCAGGACCGGCAACTGATGTGCGTGTGCCGCGGGTGCTACCTGCTGTTCACCGACGAGAGCGCTGAACTGCGTTTCCGGGCCGTCCCGGAACGCTACCTGTCGTTTCCCGACTTCGAACTCGCACCGGGTCGCTGGGACGAACTGGAGATCCCCGTCGGGCTCGCCTTCGTGTTCCGGAACTCGCTGCTGGCCAAGACCGTCGCGTTCTATCCCGGTCCGGCAGGTGCCACCGAATCGGAGCTGCCACTCGACGCCTGGGACGGCGTTCTCGCGGCCAACCCGGCGCTCGGCCGGCTGTCCGCCGACACGGAAGCGTTGCTGCTGCGGGTCCCCGAGCACGGCGGCGGCGACCCCGAGTGCTACCTCGTCCCCATCGACGCCTGCTATCAGCTGGTGGGCGAGTTGCGGCAGGTGTGGCGGGGGTTCGACGGTGGCCAGGATGCTCGCCGGGTCATCGACACGTTCTTCGAGACGGTGCGTGCGCGCAGTCGCGTCGCGAAGGAGCCGACGTGACCGAGTTGTCGTTCCACGTGGAGGACGTGTTTCCGGAACCGTTCGCGGTTGCGCCGAATCTTACTGCGCGAGTGGAGGTGACGGAGTCGAGCGGTGCCGCCGTGCACGCGATGGCCGTCCGGTGCCAGGTCCGCATCGACCCGCAACGCCGCCGCTACACGGACGGCGAGGCGGAGGGCCTCCTCGATCTGTTCGGGCCCCGCGAGCGGTGGACGGCCACGCTCAAACCCTTCCAGTGGATGCAGACCAGCACCGTGGCCCAGGGGTTCACCGGGTCGAGTGTGGTGGAGTTGCCGCTGCCGTGCACGTACGACTTCGAGGTCACGGCCTCGAAGTATCTGCACGCCCTGGACGAGGCCGGGTCGACGGTGCCGCTGGTGTTCCTGTTCAGCGGAACGGTCTTCACCCGCGGGGTCGCCGGTTTCGGGGTGGAACGGATCCCGTGGGATCGCGAGTCGACCTACGACCTGCCGGTGGCGGTGTGGCGCGAACTGGTTCAGGCGCACTACCCGAACACGGGGTGGGTGCGCCTCGACCACGACACCCTCGCCGCGCTGGCGCGCTACAAGGCGGCGCACGGTCTGATCGGACTGGACGTCGCCATTTCGGACCTGCTGCAGGGAGCCGGGGAGGTGATCGCATGATCTCCCCGGCGTCCCTGCAGCGAGTACGTGCCGTGGCCGACGCGGTCCTGTACGAGGGTTATCTGCTGTATCCGTATCGTGCGAGTTCGTCGAAGAACCAGTCGCGGTGGCAGTTCGGCGTCCTCGGACCGTCGGGTGCGGCGGAGTCGGGGGTCGGCGAGGAACCGCGGATGTCCTGTCAGACCCTGATGCGGGCCGGCACCGGAGCGGGGGTGAACGTCACGCTCCGATTCCTGCAACTCCAGGTGCGCAGCATCGAACGCGCGGTCGCTGACTCGGCGGAATTCGTTCCCGTCGACGAACTGACCGTCGCGGGTGTGAGCTGGCTCAGCTGGGACGAGGCGGTGGAGCGCGAATTCGATCTCGGCATCCTGCACCCCGCGGAGTGGCCGGGCGAACGCCGCCTCGGCGTCCACATCGACGGCGGCACGGAGGTGGAGGAACTGCGGGGCGAGGACGGATCCCTCGCCGGCCGCGTGGTGCGCACCCGGTGGCCCGCACACGCGGTCGTGACGGTGGGCAGCGACAGCGTCGACGGGTTGACCCGGGTGCGGGTGTCGGTCGAGAACGTGACCACCGCGCCGGACGTCGCCGGCTGGGACACCGAACCGCGGGACGCGGGAGTCTGGGGCAAGGATTCGGCGATCCGGCAGTCGCTGATCGGCGCCCACCTGATCCTGGCGGCCGAGAACACCGAGTTCGTCTCACTCCTCGAACCCCCCGCGGAGGCGGAGCAACTCGCGGGCACCTGCGCGCACGAACGGTGCTACCCCGTGCTGGCCGGCTTGCCGGGGGAGACGGACCTCGTCCTGGTGTCGCCGATCATCCTGTACGACCACCCCGAGGTGGCCGAGCAGAGCGACGGGGCACTGTTCGACGCCACCGAGATCGACGAGATCCTCACACTCCGGGTCATGACCCTCACCGAGGAGGAGAAGCGGCAGGCCCGCGCCACCGACCCGCTCGCCGCCCAGATCATCGATCGGTGCGACCAGATGTCGCCGGCGACGCTCGCCCAGATGCACGGCATCCTCCGAGATCCGCACGTCCCGGACCCGCACCTCCCGGATCCGAACCTCCCGGATCCGAACCTCCCGGACCCGAACCTCCCCGACATGGGTCTCGTCCCGGAACTGACCGACGACATGCCGTGGTGGGATCCGGACGCCGACACCGCCGTACGTCCCGACGTCGACGGCGTGGTCGTGAACGGCGTCCGGGTGGCGAAGGGCACCGTCGTGCGGATCCACCCGTCGCGGCGCGCCGACGCCCAGGACCTGTTCTTCGCGGGACAGTTGGCTCGCGTGGTGACCGTGCACGCCGACGTCGACGGTGGCACCCACGTCGGCGTCGTGCTGGTGGACGACCCTGCGTCGGAGTTGCACGAGTGGTACGGGCGGTATCTGTACTTCGCCCCGGACGAGGTGGAGCCGGTCTCGGCAGACACCGGAAAGGATGGACAGCCATGAAGATTCTCGGAGAGATGACCACCGCGGCTCTGGCGTTGGTCGTGGTCGCGGGCGTTGCGGTCGCCGTCATCGCGATTCCCGACATCAGACGATATCTGCGTATCCGGAAAATGTGAGTCGCACGTGACGGTGGGCAGGCGGGTTCTGGTTGCCGGTGTGGGCAACATCTTCTTCGGCGACGACGGTTTCGGTCCCGAGGTGCTGCGCGCGGTCGCGAGGAGGTCGCTGCCGCCGGGAGTCCGCGCTGTCGATTTCGGCATTCGCGGAACGCATCTGGCCTACGAGCTGCTGGACGGGTGGGGCGCTCTCCTGCTGGTGGACGCGGTGCCCGGCCGCGGTGAGCCCGGGGCGTTGAGGGCATTCGAGGTGGGTTCGGATACCGCCGCGGCGGCGCCGCTGGACGCGCACAGCATGGATCCGGGGGCGGTGTTCGCGAGTCTGCGCGCGCTCGGCGGAACCCTGCCGCGAACCGTGGTCCTCGGCTGCCAGGTGGAGAACACCGCCGAGGGAATCGGGCTCTCACCGCGGGTCCAGGCCGCCGTCGACCCGGCCGTCGACACGGTGTTCGAGATCGTGGATCAACTGCTGGAGTCCGAGTCCGCGGCAACGCTGCAACCGGACACGACGGAGGGCTGAATCATGTGTCTCGGTATTCCCGGTCAGGTGGTGCGCATGCTGGAGGGCTACGGCAACCAGCTCGCGCTCGTCGACGTCGTCGGCGAACAGCGCAAGGTGAACGTCGGCATGCTGCCCGAGGACGTCAGCCTGGAACCGGGCGACTGGATCGTCATCCACATGGGGTTCGCCATGGAGAAGGTGGACGAGGCGGGCGCCGAGAAGGCGATGGCCGGGCTGGAGATGATGGGGCGGTCGCGGACGGCCGACGAAGACTGACGGCGCAGATCACCGTATACCCGCCTCACGGACATCCGGTGGTCCGGCGACGAAGTCGCGCGCCCGGTTCCAGCGGGCGTGGTAGCGCTCGCCGAATCGCGACTGGGCGCGCGCCATCCGGCGCGGTTTGTTCGGGTAGCGGCGCATCGCCCACCACGAGTCGGGCTTGGCCAGGCGGATGGCGCCGATGATCGCCACCGGCTGGAACACGATCCCCACGATCCCCGTGACGAACTTGCCCTTGAGCAGGCAGATCACCGAGATGGCGAGGGAGATGGCCAGATAGCCGATCGACGACCACCACTCCGGGGTGCCGATCCGGCCGGTCACGAGTTCGGCGCCCCCGATCATCAGACCGGTGATCATGAGCGCGCAGAAGATCGCGTCCACCGACTTCCGGCCGGACGTGCTCCAGTACACGTCGTCGAGGTGCACCCACAGCGCGAACTCGTCGAACGTGAGCGCGAGGCCGACGCCGAAGAGGGCGGCGAAGACGTTGAGCGCGGTGCCCTCCGGGGTGGTGGCGATCAATGCCAGCCCGGCCAGCGTCATGAACAGGATCCCGAAAACCTGGTGATGCAGGTGCACACCGCCGACGGTGATGTCGTTGATCAGACCGCCCCCCGACTCCGCGCCGTCGTCCGTGGGCGCCGCTCCCGATCGCGCCCGGATACGGCGGGTGATGGTCCGGGTGACGACGAACGTGACCAGGACCGCGATGAACAGCCACATCACGGGATACAGGACCACTACCCGGCTGTCGCCTTCGGTGTCCACGACGATCTCGGCGAGAAGGGCCATCTCGACACTCCGTCAGGTGGGGGACATCATCCTCTCTCCGGGTATACACCCCGCTCGCGGACGGCGGACGAAGACTGGACGTTCCGCTCGACGGAGAATCCGAGCCCGTGCCCGTCCCAGGTCTGGAGGGTGACCACCGAGTCGGCCAGCGCGATGCGGGCATCCAGGCCGCGTCCGTCTCCGTGGCCGTGGGCCAGCATGCCGGACAGCACGATCGCGCCGCGGGTGGCGGAGTCGAATTCGAGGACCGCGGTGGATGTTCCCGTGCCGTCGTGCACCTCGGCGACTCGCACGTGGAAGCAGTGGGGCGCGGCGAGATGTTGCTCGACCTGCTGCCGGGCCAGGGCACGCGTGTCGGCGGTTACCGACAGGGGTGTCCGCCGGTCGGGGAGCGGCTCCGGCTCGTCGAACGACTCGGGCAGACGCACGCCTTCCCACGCGGGCTCGGGTTGCCCGCACGCCAGCAGGCCCGACCACAGTTCGGTCATCGTCGCCGCGACGATCGTCCGCCCGGTGGGCGAGGCCACGGTCCAGCCGCTAGGGGTGGAGCGGACCCGCGCCGCGGCCGACCCGACGAGCCTGGCCACCGCCTCCCGCTGAGTGTGTGTGCGGATGACCGGGCTCAGCCAGTCGCCCGCCTTCGCTCCCGGGCATCCGCCACACATCAGGGCATCACGTCCCCGCTATTCGGGCCGAGGGTCTGGCCCACGTACAGGTTCCCGCCGGGGTCGGACGCGAGGAGCACGGCGGTGGGTGCCACCTCCCGGGGTAGTCCGAATCGGCCCAGGGGCAGTTCCGCCCGCTTGGCGACCTTCCAGTCCTCGGTGATGCCGTCGACGAGCGGGGTCTCGATCGGACCCGGCGCGATGGCGTTGACCAGGACGTTGTGCCGCGACACTTCGAGTGCCAGCGATTTGGTGAGCGCGATCGCCCCGGCTTTCGCGGCCGCGTAGTGCGCGAGTCCCACCCCGCCCTTGATCCCGAGTTGCGACGCGATGTTGACGATGCGTCCCTCACCCGCGGCCACCATCGCCGGAACAGCAGCCCGGCACATCAGGAACATCCCGGTCAGGTCGATGTCGATCGTGCGGCGCCACATGTCGAGTGACATGTCGGCGAGCTCGGATTCCTCGAGGATCCCCGCGGAGTTGACGAGCACGTCCACGCGTCCGAGTGCTTCGACGGCGCCTGCGTAGGCCGCGCGCACCGACTCCTCGTTCGCGACGTCGACTCGGACGGCGGCCGCGGCCCCGAGTTCTTTCGCCGTCAGCTGCGCCGCCGCTTCGTCGACGTCGGCGATCACCACGTCTGCGCCCTCGGCGAGATACGCCTCGGCGATCGCGCGGCCGATACCGCTGGCTCCGCCCGCGACCAGCGCCCGTCTACCGTCCAGAACTCCCATGATCGTTCTCCTAGTCCTGCATCTTGGTGGTGAGGCCGCCGTCGACGACGATGGACTGCCCGGTGAGATAGCGTGAGTCGTCGCTGACGAGGAACCGGATGACGGTTGCGATCTCGGCGGCCGTCCCGACACGTCCCCACGGAATCTTCGCCCCGGCCGCCACCAGACCGTCGGGGCCGAGTGAATTGACCGGATCGGACGACTGCGGAGTCTCGATCAGTCCCGGAACGATGGCGTTGGAGCGGATCCCGCGCGGCGCGAGTTCGACGGCGAGGGCGCGGCTGAGTCCGAGCACGCCGGCCTTGGCGGCCGAGTAGTGCGCGTGCTCGCCCCACCCGTAGACGCCGCCCGCGATCGAGGAGATGGAGATCAGCGAGCCCGGCCCGTCGATGCGGGTGGCGGCGGCGCGCAGGGTCCGCATCACACCGGTGAGATCGACCTGCAGCATGTCGGACCAGGCGGCGTCGTCGAGTTCGGCGATCGCGTTCTTGCGTAGGACACCGGCGTTCGCGACGGCGAAGTCGAGCCGCCCCCATTCCGTCAGTGCCCGGTCGGTGAACGCCTCGACCTCGCTGGTGGACCGCACGTCGACGTCGTGGATCACGCCGTCGCCGCCGACGCTCTCGACGCGACGCAGCGTCTCTTTCGGGTCGTGGGGGTCGCCGGGGAAGGTGCCGATGACCACCCGGACACCCACCTCGGCCAACGCGACCGCGGTCTCGCGGCCGATGCCGCTGGCCGCGCCGGTGACGACGGCGACCCGGTCCTTCAGATTGTCGTACGGATTGTGCATGAAAGTTCCTGTCGTAGTGCGTGGTACACCGCTATCCGGCGGTGATCGCGACCTTCTTGGCGAACAGCATCACGAGGCCGGACGCGAAGGTGCCGAGAGCGCCGACCCAGAACGCCGCGGTACCGAATCCCACGTTGGCCGACACCATGGCGGTGAGGAGGAAGCCGCCGATGATCGCGCCCGGTTGGCTCATGGCGCCGATGAACGTGGCACCGGTGGCGCGGCAATCGGTGGTGTAGCACTCGGCCATGAAGAAGTTCATCGCCGAGTACGGACCGAGGAGGAAGAACAGGCCGAACATGTAGGTGGGCAGGACGAATGCCGCGGACGACGGCCCGAGCAGCATGAGTGCGAACAGGATTCCGCCGACCATCCAGCCGCCCACGATCGCGTTGCGGCGTCCGAATCGGTCTCCCGCCCAGCCGTGGAAGAGGTACCCGAAGATGCCGACGACGTTGGCGAACACGACGAGCAGCAGCGTGAAGTTGCCCGAGAAGCCCTTGCCGTCCTCGAGGACCGTCGTGCCCAGCACACTGAACGTCTGGATGCCGAACCAGTTGACCATCCACGCGAGCGACAGGACGATCGTGTTGCGACGGTTGGCGCCGTGGAAGATCCGGGCGAGCGAGCTCGATTCGGAGTGCTCGATACCGTACTCCTCGGCCAGGACCCGGGCCTCGTCGGGCTTCCCGGCCTTGCGCAGCCGGCGAATCCGATCCTGGAGATCGAACTGCGGCGACTCCTTCAGCCGTGCGCAGACGAACGCGATGATCAGGGCGGGGAGGGTGGCGACGAGAAAGACGATGCGCCAGTCGTCGGGTCCCACGATCGAACCCATCAGGGCGACGAATCCGGCGGCAAGGAGTGCGCCGAGGGGCCATCCGGTCTGGACGAACGAATAGATGAACCCGCGGTGCTTGCGCACGGCGTCACTCTCGGAGACCGCGTAGATCTCGTTGAGATACGTGGCGTTCACGGCCTGTTCGGACAGTCCCATGCCGCCGATGGACTTCGCGGCGACGAGGCTGAACGCACCGCCCGAGGCGGCTGTCGCGGCGGAGGACAGTGCCGTGCCGCCGACGGTGATCATCATGCCCTTGCGTCGCCCGAGCCGGTCGACGAGCGGGCCGACGCCGAGCACGACGATCGCCGTCCCGATGCTCACGAACGTGGAGATGAGCAGCGCATGCGAGGAACTCCAGCCGAAGTCCTCCTTGACCCGGGGGAGCAGGGTTCCGAACAGGATGAAGTCGTACACCGCGACCGTCCAGGCGAGGAAGGCGATGATCGTGGACTTACGGGTTTCGCGGATGCTGAAGCGGGGGAGTTGCTTGGTGGGACCGCCGGTTTGCGATACTGGGATTCCCTCGGCTGTCTGGCTCATGGGTGTCCTTCCGGGACTGATGATGTCGGATGCTGGGGGCGGCGGTGGGAGTGCGGGCCTGCACCCCACCGCCTTTCGGTGGATCAGCTCTGACGCGGGAAGCGTTCCTTGAAGTCGTTCACCATGTGGTCGAACGTCACCCACTCGACGCCGTCGTGTTGGTTGATGTACTCGATGAGGCGTTCGAGCATCAGCAGCGACTGCGGCCGGCCCGACACGTCGGGGTGAATCGTTACGGGGAAGATCGCGTAGTCCATCTCGCGGTAGACCCAGTCGAACTGGTCCCGCCACATCTCCTCGAGGTGCCGCGGGCTGACGAAGCCGTGGCTGTTGGGGCTGGACTTGATGAACATCTGCGGCGGGAGATCGTCGAGCAGCCAGTTGGCTGGGATCTCCACCAGATCGGTCTCCTGGCCGCGCACGAGCGGCTTCATCCACGTCTCGGCCGGCTGGCTGTAGTCGATCTTCGACCAGGAATCGCCGACGCGCACGTAGTACGGCGTGAAGTCGTTGTGCATGAGGGAGTGGTCGTACTTGACGCCACGCTCGATGAGCAGTTCGTTGGTGACCTTGGAGAATTCCCACCACGGCGCCGTGTATCCGGTGGGCTTGCTGCCGGTGAACGATTCGATCAGTTCGATACTGCGATCGAGGATGTCGGTTTCCTGCTGGCGCGTCATCGCGATCGGGTTCTCGTGGCTGTATCCGTGGATGCCGATCTCGTGCCCGGCCGCGACGACCTGCTCGATTTCGCGGGGGAACGTTTCGATGGAGTGGCCGGGCACGAACCAGGAGGTGGTGATGTCGTACTTGTCGAACATCTTCACCAGGCGAGGCACGCCCACCTCACCGGCGAACATGCCGCGGGAGATGTCGCCGGGGGAGTCTTCTCCGCCGTACGAGCCGAGCCATCCTGCGACGGCGTCGACGTCGACTCCGAAGTTGACGTAGATCTTCTTGGACATGCGTACCTCTCCTACTTGTCGGTCTGGTTCGCCGTGGCGTGCGGCACCACGGTGGGGTGGGTATGGGTGCGGACGAGGTCGGCGACGTCCGAGGGGGAGGACACGGCGACTGCCGCGGCGAGCAGAACCCGGGCCTGCGCCGGCCGCAGGAGACCGGCAGTGAGCGCGCCGACCTCGGCGAGGTCGGCGCCGCCACCGTTTCCGTAGCGGGGAACGATGTCTCCGTCAGCGACGCGCGTGGCCACGACCACCGGGATTCCGGCCGCGACGCAGTCGCGGGCTCCGTCCACGAACGTCTTGTTCGCGTTGCCGATCCCCGTCGCCTCCAGCACGATTCCCCGGGAACCCGCGTCGACGGCGGCGTCGAGCAGGGCCCGGTCGGCGCCTGGGTGCACGGCCACGATGTCGACCCGGGGGAGCGCGTCCGGTATCGGAAGAGGCTGGGGACGAACCGGTCTGGCGAAGAGCGTCAGGACTCCGTCGACGATCCGGCCGAGGGGTCCGGTCGCGCCGTTGTCGAACGCGTCCAGTGCGGTGGTGTGTCTCTTGCGCGTCCCCGCGGCCGTGAACAGCCGGCCGGCGAACGCGATCGTCGTGCCGAGGTCGTGGGCGCGGTGGTCGGCGGCAACGGTGATCGCGTCCCGCAGGTTGCGCGGCCCGTCGGAGTCCGGCTCGCCCGCCGTGATCTGCGCACCGGTGAACACGACCGGACGCGGATCGCCGTGGAGGAGATCGTGCAGGTACGCGGTCTCCTCCATCGTGTCCGTTCCGTGCGTGACCACCACGCCGGACACGGACGGGTCGCGGAGTGCGGCCACGATTTCGCGCACGATGACGAGTTGATCGGCCGGTGTCAGCAGGTAGCTACCCGTGGTGAGTATGTCGCGGCCCTCGATCTCGACGTCCGCCGGAGCGGACGTGCCCGCGGCGTCCAGTAACGCCGACACGTGATCGGAGGCCACGGCCTTTCCGGCCGGGTCGTTCCGGGACGCGATGGTCCCGCCCGTGCCCAGCACGACAACCTTGCTCATGACTTCCCTTCGGGTTGCGCAAACGTTTGGCTCAAACGTTTGGGTTCATTAGAATCGTGACGGCGGCCACGTGTCAAGAGGGCCCGGGATACGTTTCACAGCGTTTACACGACGTGGAAGGATCGACATCGTGGGGAATCCGAAGAAGCCGCGCGCCACGCTGCGCCTGATCGCCGACGAGCTGGGCGTCCATGTCTCGACGGTGTCGCGTGTGCTGAACGGAACCACCGAACCCGGAGTACGCGCCGCGTCGGCCGCCACCACCGAACGCATCCGCGCGCTAGCGGACAGTCTCGGCTACCGGCCGAACCCGCACGCCGCGAGTTTGCGCACCAACCGCAGCAACCTCATCGGCGTCCTCGTCCCCAGGCTGTCCGACTACGTGCTCGCCACCGTGTACGAGGGGATCGAGGAAGCGGCCGAGGAGGCCGGCCTGTCCACGTTCGTCACGAACTCCCTCGACGATCCGGACAATCAGTCCGCACGCACCGACATGCTCCTCGCCCGGCGAGTGGACGGACTCATCTTCGGTGACGCGCACATGGACCACCGCTTCCTCGACAGCGTCGCCGAACGGGGAACACCGTTCGTGCTCGTCTCCCGACGCTCGGGCGAGTACCCGTCGGTGACCTGCGACGATCGAACAGGTGGCGCCCTCGCCGCCCGACACCTCCTCGACCGCGGCCACGAGCGGGTGGGCGTCATCGCCGGTCTACCGTTCGCCAGCACCACCGTCGACCGATCCGGCGGATTCGCCGAAACCTTCGCGTCGGCAGGATGTCCCGTGCCCGAGGCGAACATCGTCTACACCGGATTCGACGCGGCAGGCGGACGTCTCGGCGCAGTGGAACTGCTCGCCCGCGAGCCCGGCCTGACGGCGATCTTCGCAACCAACGACTTCGCGGCGATCGGTGCGTACGGCGCCCTGCGCGACGCGGGACGCGAAGTGGGCCGGGACGTCGCGGTGATCGGCTACAACGACATTCCGCTGTCCGCCGAGATCACCGTCGCCCTGACGACGATCCGGTCACCGATGCACGCAATGGGCCGGCGCAGCGTCCAGAAACTCGTCGAACTGCTGGGCGGCGCCGAGGTGACGTCCGAGCGGCTGGCTCCGGAACTCGTCGAGCGGGCATCGACGGACTTCCGCCTGTAAGCGAACGGACCCCGTCACACCGGGAGGTGGTCCAGGGGGCCGTGGCCGACGGTCGAACCCGTGGCGGTCCAGAGGCGGGCGGGGTCGTACCAGTGGTCGCGGCCGATCAGATCGAGGTGTCGGTCGGTGAGGCCGTGCCGGGCGCCGGCGGTCGTCGCTTCGTCGAAGGTGAGACTCGTGGCCGGCAGCCGGAGACGGCCCGCGTTCGCGAGTGCCTCCCCGAGTTCGCGGACGGTCACCGGGTCGGGGTGGCAGGCGTGGAACACGTCGCCGGGGCGTGCAGGAGGCTGCGTTGCGAGGGCGGCGAGGAGCCGGGCGAGGTCGTGCACTGCGATGATCGAGATCCGGGATCGACCCTCGTCGACCCAGGCCTCCAATGCCTCGAGGATCCGGATGAGGCCGGGAACGAACCAGCGGTCGCCGGGGCCGTGGACGAAGGTGGGACGGACGACGCAACCACCCCGCTCGAGGACACGGTGTTCGGCGGCCAGCCTGCTCGCGCTCAGCGTCGAGACGGGTGCGGGCGTGGCGTCGAACTCACCGATTCCGCTGTGCGGACCGGACCCGTACACGCCGATGGTGCTGACGTAGATCACCCGGCCGATGCCGTTCCGGGCCGCGGCGGCAAGCAGATTTTCGGTGCCCTCGACGTTGACGGCGGCGCAGTGCGCCGGGTCGGTGCCGGTGTAGGAGGCGGCATGGATCACGACATCGACGCCGGTGAGTGCCGTTTCGAGGCTCGCCGGGTCGGTCAGGTCCGCCCGGGCGGACAGCACGCCCGGAAGGTCCGAGCGTGAAGGTGCGCGTGCGACCGCGGTGCAGGGGATCCCGGCCGACGCCAGTGCCGTCACGGTGGCCGATCCGATGAAGCCCGTGGCTCCCACCACCGCGACACGGACCGGCGTGGAACGTGTTCGACCGCGGTCGGTCGCGGTCGACGCTGGTACCGTCTCTCCGGGCAATGGGCGCGTAGTCCGTGCTTTCATCGTCATCGTTCTTCTCTCGTGCGGCAGGGAAAGGTGTGAACGTGGTTCAGCAGGCGCGTGCTGCGGCGACCCGACAGCAGATCGTCCGCGGGGCGGCGGAGATGTTCGAGAAGTCGGGGTTCGAAGGAGCCAGACTCGGCAACATCGTCGAGAATGCCGGAATCACGAAGGGGGCCTTGTACTTCCATTTCCGCTCCAAAGAGGATCTGGCGCGATTCATCATCGGCGAGCAACACCGGATCTCCATCGCGTCCGTCGAGGCGATCGGCCGCGAGCAGGTTTCGGCGATCGAGCAGATCGTGATGCTCTGTCACGAGATGGCCCGGCAGATCGTGAACGATCCGATCGTGCGGGCCGGTATCCGGATCACCCTCGAACTCAGTGCCGACGACCAGGGGCCCGCCGACCCCTATCTCGACTGGATCAACAGTTGCGAGATGCTCGCCACGCGGGCCGTCGAGCAGGGAGATCTCCTCCCGGACATCGACCCGCCGAGGTTGGCGCGGTTCGTCATCGGCGCCTTCACCGGCGTCCAGACCGTCTCCCAGGTGCTGACGCAGCGCACGGACCTCGAACAACGTGTCGACGACATGTGGGGGTTCCTGCTCCCCGGGATCATGCCCGCGACCCGGCATCAGGACATCGCCCGAATCCGCCGGGCCCGCTGGACACCCGACGACGCCGACTAGCGCGCGCATGCGCTCACCGCGGTAGGGGCCAGCGCCGCGGTCCCTTGCACGACCGCCACTCCGCCCTGCACCAACGATCCGCGGATCGACAGCGCGCCGTCGTCCACCACGTCCAGGCGGATCGTGGCCCGCTCGTCGAGTTCGGCGAAACGGTGGAACGTGGCGCCCAGCGAAACGAGGTGCGCTTCCGGCACGCCGAGCCGGGCGCAGGAGGCCTGCCGGAATGCCTCGAGCAGCAGCATCCCGGGAATGTGATCACACGGATGGTCGAACAGCACGGGGTGCGTGTCGTCGATCCGCAACTCCCACTCGTTCTCGGAACGCCGTGAACCCAGGACCACGTGCGCGTCGTCGACGTGACCGACCAGCCCCGCCGGAACGGGCGCGGGACACCACGACGCCCCGATCGACCGCGGTCCGCGCTCACCCCACCGGGCCCGTGAGTACGCGGCCGGAGGAAACACTGCCGCGTGACCCGTTGCAGTGCCGACGTCCTGTCCGCCGAGCCGGAACCGCAGGTCCACGCGGAATGCGGACAGCGCCCCGCCGCGGTGCACGTGCTCGGACACGGTGACCTCGACGATCACTTCGGCGGCCGCCGCGCCCACCTCGAGCGCGCCGGGCACCGCCTGCACCCGGAGGTGCTGCATGACGAACCGGTTCGGCAGCGGAACGGAGAAGCGGGTGTGCCCCAGGTAGATCGCGGTCTGCCGGAGCGTTTCCGCCAGCAGCATCGTGTCGTAGCTCCCGCCCCGGGCGCGGTAGAACCCGTGCAGGCGGGGCCACTGCGCGGCGACCACGAACCGATCCGGCCCCGGCAGCGACACACAGTCGGTGAGGAAGACCTCGGCCACGGATTGGCGATGGACGTACCTGCGCGGCACGCTCCGCTCGAATGACATCGGGGGAAGCGCATCGGGCATCGGACGGGAAACTCGCGCCACAACCCCATCTCCCCACAGAACCGGTCGGCCCGATGCCGCGGACCGCCGAACTATAGAACACAGACCGCGCGGTCTGTGATGTGGGGGAGTGCGTCGTTACCGGCCCTTCAAGCTTCCGATCCGAAGCGATCCCGCGCTGCTGTCCTCGTCGAGCCCCTCTTCGACCTCCCGGACGTACTCCTGCGGATCCTTGTCCGAGGTGTCCGCATCCCTCGTGGAACGGTGAACGAGGAAGTACTCGGCGAAGCGTCGCCCGAGCGATTCGCGAAGTTCTGCCGGGGCGGTCCGGAAATCTGCCAGCCCCTCGCGTTCCTCCTCGGCCATGTGCTCATCGTTGGCCCGGCGCGTTCGGCCGACAGCCGCCCACCACTCCTCGGAGAGGATCGGATACCCCGCCGCCGCACGGACGCCGTCGCGGATGTCGTTGTGGTCCCCGATCGCGTCGAGGGTTTCCTCCTCCGCGTCCTCCTCCCTGACGCGGAGAAGTTGGGGATAGAAGATTTCCTCTTCGGCCGCGGCATGCAGATCCAGGCGTTTCGCCAACGGGGTCCACACCGCCTCTACGGCAGTGATGTCCACCCGGCGGCGAGCCTTCAGTTCGTCCAGTGCGGCGAACTGTCGTCGGAACCACTCGTGGTCGTCGAAAATCAACTCGATGATGTCAGGCATGATTCGATCCTTTGTTGCATCTCTTCCTTGGGCAAGGAATTCAGAATCAGGCGGCTTCGCCGCCCGTGCACCTTTTTGGTAGCGCGAACAACCAAAAAGGCGCACGGGCGCGGAGCGCCTGTCATTCCCCGGTCGCGGCTTTGAGATGCGCGGCAGAGGCGGCTTTGAGATGGGTGAGGTCGGACGCGACGGTCGCGAACGTGTATCCCTCCGCGAGTCGGCGAGCCGCCACCGCACCGTCGGGGGTGTGGATGCCCGCCGCGATGCCTGACGCCGCGGCAGCCTCACGGACGCGGACCAGGGCCGCCTCGAACTCGTCGTCCACGCTCGGGTCGTTCGGGTGCGCACCACCCACGGCGAGGCGCAGATCGGACGGCCCGACGTAGACCCCGTCGAGTCCGGGGACGGCGCAGATCTCTTCCACGTTCGCCAGTCCTTGCGGTGTCTCGATCATCACGACGACGACCGTGTGGCGGTTGGCGTCCGCCGGGTTCGGGCCGATCCGCAGTTGGGAGCGCATCGGCCCGTACGAGCGAACGCCGGCAGGCGGGTATGTCGCGGCCGCAACGGCCCGGGCCGCTTCCTCGGCGGTGTTCACCAGCGGAACGATCACGCCCGCCGCGCCGGCGTCGAGTGCCCGGCCGATCGGTGTCGGATCGTTCGACTCGACCCGGATCATGCCGACCGTGGAGCCTGAGGCGTCGATGGCGGTGAGCCCCGCGACCATGCCGGAGTATCCGATCAGGCCGTGCTGGAGGTCGAGGGCGATGTAATCCCAGCCGACGTGGGCGAGCCATTCCGTCGACACCGGGCTGTCGATCACGGACCAATAGCCGACGATCCGTTCCCGGCCGCGGAGTCGGGCGGCGAATTCCTGGGCGCTCATCAGGGCGATGCCTCCTAGCGGTTGTAGTTGGGCATGGGTCCGCGCAGGGCGCTGCCCACTTCGTCGCACGCGTCGATCAGTTCGTCGTCGAGTGTGCCCTTCGCGACAGCGGCGATGTTCGACTGCAGGTGTGCCACCTTGGATCCACCGAGGAGGATCGGGCCCGCCGCAGGCTTGGACACGAGCCAGCGCAGAGCCAGTTCGGTGAGCGGGATGCCGGCCTTGTCGGCGATCACGGACAACTGCGTGATCGCATCGAAGATCGCGGTGTTCCAGTACCGCTCCTTGTACATCTGCGCCAACCGCGAATCGCCGAAGCGCCCATCGGCCGGCTGGGCGTCGAACGAGTGCCGTCCGGTGAGGAGACCGCCGCCGAGTGGGTTGTAGACCATCGTGATCAGTCCGGTGACCGAGGCGAATTCGACGTACTCCTCCTCGATCCGCCGGGCCAGGAGGTTGTACAGCTGCTGGGCCACGATCGGGCGGGGTGCGCCGACGGCGTCGGCCGTGTGGTTCAGTTCCGCGATCTGCCAGGCCGCGAAGTTGGAGACACCGAGGGCGCGGATCTTGCCCTCCGACACGAGATCGGCGACGGTGGAGAGAGTGTCGGCTAGAGGTGTGGCTCGGTCGGGCTGATGGAGATAGAACAGGTCGACGTAGTCGGTGTCCAGTCGCTTCAGGCTCGCCTCGACGCTCGCGCGGAGGCCCGCGGGAGACAGCGGAGAGTTGTCGCCCGCGTCGGGGTGGGGCATTCCCGCCTTGGTGGCGAGGGTGACACGGTCGCGACGCGTGCCCAGCAGTCGGGCGAGGATGCGTTCGGACTCTCCGCCGGCGTAGCCGTTGGCGGTGTCGACATGGGTGATGCCGGCGTCGAGCGCGGCGTCGACCATAGCGGCGGCACCGTCGAAGTCGACGGTGTCGCCGAAGGTCATCGTGCCGAGAACGAGTGAGGTCAGGTCGAGTTCGGGCATCAAGCTACTCCTCGGGATACGGTTCGGGGAACCTCGGTTGCGCCGGGCGGGCGCGAGACGATGTGACGGGGTTTGATCCCGACCATGGTGGTGGGATCGAGCGCGGCGGCGCGGAGCGCCTGGGTGTACGGCTCGGCGGGACGTTCGAGAACATCGGTGGTGAAACCGCTTTCGACCACCCGTCCGCGCGACATGACGATCACGGTGTCGCTGATCTCGCGGACGACGCCGAGGTTGTGGGAAATGAAGACGTAGGTCAGACCGGTGTCGTGCTGGATCTCGCGGAGGAGGTCGAGCACCTGAGCCTGCACCGACACGTCGAGCGCGCTGGTGGCCTCGTCGCACACGAGGAGTTCCGGTCCGCTCGCCAGAGCCCGGGCGATACCGATGCGTTGCCGCTGACCGCCGGAGAACTCGGCGGGTCGACGGTGGAGCGCCGTGGTGGGCAGGCCGACCTGATCGATCAGCGCCGCCGCCCTGCGCGCCCGTTCGGACTTGCTCCGGACGCCTTGGAGGCGGAGCGGTTCGCCGACGATGTCGACGGCGGTCAAGTGCGGGTCCAGCGATCCGTACGGGTCCTGGAAGACCATCTGCACGCGGGACCGGAAGGGCCGCAGTGCCTTCTCCGACAATTGCGCGATGTCGGCACCGTCCACGAGGATGCGGCCGGACGTGGGTGTGAGGAGTCGGACGATCGCCTTCGCGATGGTCGATTTCCCGCACCCGGACTCGCCGACGACGGCGAGCGTCGCCCCCTTGTCCACGGAGAAGCTGACGGTGTCGACCGCGCGGAACACACCGTCGGGGACCGGGTATTCGACGACGAGATCTTCGACGGACAGCAGCGGTGCGCTCATGTCGATGCTCCTACGGTCGTGGTGTAGTCGCCGAGCCGTGGCACGGCGTCGAGCAGCTTCTTGGTGTACGCGCTGCGAGGATGGAGGACGAGGTCTTCGGCCCCGCCGTTCTCGACGAACCGGCCGTCCTTCATGACGTAGATGCGGTCCGACATCAACCGGGCGACGCCGAGGTCGTGGGTGATGACGAGCAGTCCGACGCCCGTGCGCTCCTGCAGTTCGAGCAGCAGGTCGAGGATGCTCGCCTGCACGGTCACGTCGAGGGCGCTGGTGGGTTCGTCGGCGACGATCAGTTCGGGACCCGACGCGAGCGAGCAGGCGATCAGTACACGCTGCAGCATGCCGCCGGACAGCTGGTGGGGGTACTTCCCGAGTTGTCCCGCCGGATTCTGGATCCGCACCTGCTCGAGCAGTTCCACGGCCCGCGCGGTTTCCTTCGCCTTTCCGGTGATGCCGCTGTGGCGCACCGCCTCCCGCAGCTGGGACCCGACGGTGTGCACGGGGCTCAGTGCCGTCATCGGATCCTGCGGGATCAGCGCGATGTGCCGTCCCCGGACCTTCGCGAGAGCCTTCTTCTGTCCGAGGATGTCGCAGTCCTTGAACCGGACCGCGCCCGAGAGGACGGCGAGGTCGTCGGGCAGCAGGCCGAGGATGCCCATCGCGGTGGTCGATTTACCCGACCCCGACTCACCGATGATGGTCACGGTTTCGCCGGCGTCGATGCAGAAGGACACGCCGTCGACTGCGCGGATGACGCCCCGGGCGGTGATGAGTTCGATCTGCAGTTCGTCGACTCTGAGGAGATTCCCCATGTCAGACCTCTTCCTTCCGCAACGAGAATCGGTGCAGGAGCCCGCGGCGCTTCCCGGGCGACCGTGCCGGGCGGTCGCGGAGCCCGTCGCCGAGCAGGTTCACGCCGATCACGAGCAGCACGATGACGAGGCCGGGGAGGGTTACGAGCCACCACGAGGTGGTGATGTAGTCCTGGCCGTCGGAGATGATCCGGCCCCAGGTGGCGAATGGGCGTTGCGGTCCTGCGCCGAGGTAGCTCAGTGCGCTCTCGAGGAGGACGGCCTGCGCGAGCAGCAGCAGGACGACGAGGGATGCCTGCTTGATGATGTTGGGGATCACGTGGCGCAACAGGATGGCGGTGCGTCCGAGTCCGAGTACCCGGGAGGCCGCCACGTACGGCTTCTCGCGTTCGACGAGGACGAGTGAGCGGGTCAGCCGGGCGATCTCCGGCCACTGGGCGATCGCGATGACGAACGTGATGACCGGGATCGACGGGCCGAACAGGGCGACGACGAGCAGCAGCATCATGAGGAGCGGCAGCGACAGCTGGGCCTCGAGCAGCCTGCTCACGACCGTGTCCGTCCAGCCGCCGAGGTAGCCGGCGAGTGCGCCGAGGCACAGGCCGATCAGTCCGGAGACGACGACCGCGAGAATTCCGATCGTCAGCGACACCTGTCCGCCGTAGAGGACGCGGGACAGGAGGTCCCGGCCGAGTTGGTCGGTCCCGAAGAGGTGACCGTCCGTCAGCGGTGGCAGGCGCCGCTGGGCGAGGTCGGTGGCGTCCGGAGAGGGCAGAGGAAGCAGTTGCGCCAGTGCGACGGGCATGATGACGGCGAGGGCGCAGACGGTGCCCACCCAGATCTTCACGCGGCTGTCGCGGGCGCGCCGGGTGGCACCGGCCCGGGCGATGTCCCGGGTGGTCACGGCGCTCGGCCGCTCCTGCGCCGGGGGATCGATGACGGTGGTCATTTCGTCGTTCCCTTTCCGAGTCGGACGCGCGGGTCGAGGAGCGGATAGCAGAGGTCGACGAGGAGCTGGACGAGGACGGCGAGAACCGCGGTCACCAGGACGGTGGCCTGGATGAGGGGGTAGTCCCTCGTCTCGAGTGCACGCACGACCAGCGATCCCACGCCGGGCCACGCGAAGACGACCTCGACCACGACGACGCCGTTGAGCATCGAGGCGAACCGGGTACCGAGAGCGGTCAGCACCGGGATCGCGGAATTCCGCAGGGCGTACCGCCAGATGAGTTCGCGCTCCGGGACGCCCCGCGACCGGGCCACGGTCATGTACGGCGAGGCGAACGCGCCGACCATCTCGCGGCGGACCATGCGGGAGATCAGGGCGATCTGCAGCACGGCCACGGTCACGGTGGGCAGCACCAGGCTGGACCAGGTGGTGAATCCGGCCGCGGGAAAAATCGGGATCAGCACCGCGAACACGGTGATGAGCATCAGTCCGGTCCAGAAGTCGGGCATGGACTGACCGGCGATCGTGACGACGTTGGCGCCGAGTTCGCGCCTCGTGTCGGCGCGGCGCGCCATCCACACTCCGAGCGGGATGGCCACCAGTGTGGTGAGCACGATCGCCGCGACGGACAGGGTGATCGTGTACGGCAGCCGAGCGAGGACGACGTCGAAGGCGGGTGCCTGGAACGAATACGAGGTGCCGAGATCGAGGTGGAGAAGGCCGCGGAGATACAGCAGGTACTGGGTGAACACGGACTGGTCGAGACCCATGTCCGCCCTGATGCGGGCGAGGTCCTCGGTGCTGGCCAGCGGTCCGGCCATCGAGTAGGCGGGATCGCCGGGCGCCATCCGGATGAGGACGAACACGGTGGTCAGTGTCAGGAAGACGGCCAGCGCGCTCTGTGCGAGCCGTTTTGCGACGTAGCGGGGCATGGCCGCCGTCAGCACCCTCGGGACACGGGAGGTCGGGGTCCGGCGGGGAGCCGGTGATGCCGAGCCGGTGGGCTGGGCTGCAAATGCCGTGTCGGCGGCGTGCTGCGTCATGAGGTCACCGGCCGTTCGGTGTCTGCGTGAGGGGTCATCGTCGACCTTTCGATAACGCCGGCGATGGAGGTGTCGACACCGCGGCGTGTCGGGTACAGCAGCTTCATTTGTAACTCAGCTCACAATCGCACTAATGCGCGTTGTGCGCAAGTCTTGCCGCCATCTTGCGCATCTCAAGCAACTCTGAGTAGAGTTCGGATGTGCCGGCGATCACATCGCCTGGTGGGCAACCACCTCGCGCCGTGCCTGATCGCTGCGCCCCATACCCATAGTCCCGAGAGGTCGATGATGACCAATTCTCTTTTCGAACAGCGCTTTTCGAGGAGAACGCTGCTCAGGTCGGGTCTCCTGCTCGGAGCCGGCCTCACGCTCGGATCCGCGGCGGGATGTGCGACGCCGACCGGAACGCCCGGACCGAAGACCGTGAGCCTGGCCCTCAACCGCTCGCTCGTGAGCCTCGACAACAAGCTGAACCAATTCGATGCCGCGCTGACGGTGCAGCGGGGAGTGCGGCAGGCCCTCACCGAGATCGACCGGGACCTGCGCCCCCAGCTGGTGCTGGCCGACCGGTTCGAACTCGTCGCACCCACCCAGTGGTTCGTGCACCTGCGTCCCGGCATCCGGTACTCGGACGGCACCCCGGTGCAGGTTCGGGACGTCGCGACAGCCCTCCAGATGTACAGCCAGGTCGACGGCTCCTTCGTCGGGGGGTTCTTTCCCGAATGGCCCACGGTCGAGCAGATCGACGACACCAGCTTCACCCTGAACACCCAGCGACCCGTCCCGGTCCTCGACTACCTCATGTCGAACATCCTCATCACCCCGGCGGCCGCGAACGTGCCGGAGGAACTGCAGTCCGGGGTGGGATCCGGACCGTACCTCGTGACGGAGAGCGATCGCGGCACCGGAAACTACACCCTGGTTCGCAACGAGAACTACTGGGGAACACCGGCACAGATCGAATCGGTGCGCGTCCGCTTCGTTCCGGACGAGTCGAACCGCGTCGTGACGTTGCGGAGTGGGGAGGTCGACGTGATCGACAGCATCACCCCGGATGCGGCCGACCAGCTCGCCGGACTGTCGGGTGTGGCGATCGATCGGATCGACGGTGTCCGGCTCAATCAGCTCTTCTTCAATTTCCGGAAACCCCAGGGGCACCCGCTGGCCGACGCGCGGGTGCGCAGGGCGCTGACGTATGCGATCGACGGGCGCGCCCTCGTCGACCAGGTTCTGCAGGGCTCCGCCACCCAGTCGCGCGGCGTCATTCCCCTCACTCTCGACGGTGCCGTCGAGACCGGTGAGTACAGCTACGACCCCGCCCGCGCCCGCGGCGAACTCGACGCTCTCGGGATCCGGGATCTGGAGTTGAAGATCATCTGGGAGACAGGCGAGTTCGCGGCCGACACCGACATCATGGAGTCGGTGCTGCAGATGCTGTCCGCGGTCGGCGTGCGAACCACTCTCCAGCAGTTCGAACCCGGTGGCGACATCTCGCAGTGGCGGCAGGGCAAGGTCGGCGACTGGGACGTGCTGGGCAACGGCTTCCCGAGCCCGACCGGTCTGGCCCTCACCATCATGCAGGGCATGTACGCCGGCACCGCGGAGAAGGAAGAGACCCGGGATACCTACCACGGGTACATCTTTCCCGAGATCACCCGGACCATCACCCAGGCCTCGGAGGAGGCCGACGCCGTCCGGCGCGCCGAACTCCTCGCGGACGCGCAGCGCCAGATCTGGGACACGTGCCCGTGCCTGTGGGCGTTCGTTCCGAAAGCGGTTCTCGCGCGCCGCTCACGGATCGACGGTGTCGCGCTGCGCCCCACGAACTCCTATGACCTCAGTGTCGCGGCGCTGCGTGCCTAGACGTGACGTGACCGCCGCACCGAGAACTCGCCCGCCCCTATCCACGCACTGGAGACGCAGATGACCACACCGAGTCCCGCAACCGATACCCGATCCACAGACGGCGTCGTCCGTGACGTCGAGGCGGGTCGACGCGACGCCCTGCTTCCCGCACCGCAGGTGCAGAACCACGCGGCGAATCTCACCGTCCTGCCGGACGGATCCCTCGGATGCGTGTGGTTCGCGGGCACCCAGGAGGGCGTGCCGGACATCAGCGTCTGGTTCTCCCGGCTCGCCCCGGATGCAGACGCGTGGTCGGAGCCGGTGCAGCTGTCCGACGACCCGACTCGTTCGGAACAGAATCCTGTTCTCCACGTGACGAATACGGAAACCGTGTGGCTCCTGTGGACGTCCCAGCACGCCGGCAACCAGGACACCGCACGGGTCATGCGGCGCATCTCCGCCGACGGCGGCCGAACGTGGGGCGAGGCGCACACGCTGCTGCCGGAGACCGACGCCGGGGGTGTGTTCGTGCGACAGCCGGTGGTCGCACTCCCGACCGGGCGGCTCCTGCTCCCCGTGTTCCACTGCGTCCGCATCGAGGGCCGCAAGTGGGTGGGCGATCGCGACTACAGCAGCGTGATGATCTCCGACGATCACGGCGACTCCTGGCGCGAGGTGACTGTGCCGGGCAGCGTCGGCTGCGTGCACATGAACATCGGCCGCCTCGCCGGCGGCACCCTCGTGGCCCTCTATCGCAGCCGCTGGGCGGACTCGATCTACCGCAGCGTCTCGACGGACGACGGCGATACCTGGACCGAGCCGGAGGCCACCGAGCTTCCCAACAACAACTCGTCCATCCAGTTCGTCGTGCTTCCGGGCGACCGTCTCGCCCTGGTGTTCAACGAGTCCAGCGCGGCGAACGCCACCGCGCGGCGGACGTCCCTGTACGACGAGATCGACGACGACGGTCTCGCCGACGGGGTGCCCGAGCAGGCGGACCCGGAGCTCGAGCCGCTCGACGACGGGGACAGTCGCAGCGCGTTCTGGGGTGCGCCCCGCGCCCCGATGACGCTGGCGATGTCCGAGGACGGGGGCCGGACGTGGCCGGTTCGCCGCGACATCGAGATCGGCGACGGGTACTGCCTGTCCAACAATTCTCGTGACGGGCTGAACCGCGAGTACTCGTACCCCAGCATCACCGCCGGGAACGACGGCCGCCTGCACGTCGCGTTCACCCGGTTCCGGCAGGCGATCGAGTACGTCGAGCTCGATCAGGCCTGGGTCGCCGACGGGGGCCGGTCGTGACGCACGGCGACTCGAAGCGTGCGGTCGTGACCGGGGTCAGCTCCGGCATCGGCGCCGCCACCGCCCGGCAGCTTCTCGGCGACGGATGGTCGGTCACCGGATTCAGCCGACGCGACCCCGGCATCGACGACGACCGATTCTCCTGGACGGCCGTCGATCTCGGCGACCTCGACGCACTCTCGGAGCACGCGGCCGCCGCCGGTTCGGTGGACGCCGTCGTGCACGCCGCCGGCCTGCAATCCTCAGCACCTCTCGGGAAACTGCAGGTCGACGACGGCCTGAAGATGTGGCGGATTCACGTCGCAGCCGCGGAGGTTCTCGTCAATGCGCTCGCTCCGTCGATGCGCAACGGCGGCCGGGTGGTCCTGGTCGGCAGCCGCACGATGTCCGGAGCGGCGGGCAAGAGTCAGTACGTCGCCACCAAGTCGGCACTCGTGGGAATGTCGCGGTCCTGGGCTGCGGAGTTGGTGGACCGGGCGATCACTGTCAACGTGGTTGCCCCCGGTCCGACGGACACTCCGATGCTGAACGATCCGGCTCGCACGTCGACGCCTCCGCGGGTCCCGCCGCTCGGTCGATTCATCGCCCCCGGCGAGGTGGCAGGACTGATCGGATTCCTCCTGGGACCGTACGGCGGAAGCATCACGGGTCAGGCGATCGTGCAGTGCGCGGGAGCATCCCTGTGAACAGTCTGCGCGTAACGCGCAAAACTGCTACCATGAAATGCACGAAACGCGCAGATTCCCGGGCGAAGGCGGCATCATGAGACCGAAATCGATCGGATCCGATCCGACCGTCGCGGTCTTCGCCGACGACCTGTCCGGTGCCGCCGAAGTGGCGAGCGCGTTCCTCGATCGGAGTGCGCCCGTATCGCTCCTTCTCGGCGCCGCCGAAACGCATGAACCGGGCGGAGTCGTCATCGCGGATCTCGATACGCGGTCGATGAGCCCGGAGGATGCGGCACGCGCGGTTCGGCACGCGCTCGCCCGAGTTCCGTCCGATGCGCTCGTGGTGAAGAAGATCGACTCACTCCTCCGCGGAAACATCGGGCCCGAGGTGGGAATCCTCGCCGACACCGGTCCGGTGGTCGTCGCAGCAGGGCTGCCGGCGCTCGGCCGGACCGTTCGCCACGGCGTCGTGCACGTCGGAGCGACGCCGCTCCACCGGGCCGGGGTGTGGTCGGCGGAATCCACGCCGCCGCCGGAGTCGATAGCCGAACTCTTTCCGGACAGTCCCACGCATTGCGTGCACCGCGGTCCCGGTGTCGAACGGGCGCTCGCCCGCGCGGTGTCCGCCGGCGCCATCGCGATCTGCGACGTCGAGACCGACGAGGATCTCCACTCGATCGTCCACGCCTGCCGGGCAATCCCCGGAGTGCGACTGGTCGGGACTTCCGCCCTCGCGGCGGCGGTGGCCCGCACGCTGCCGCTCCGACACGTCCCCACCACAGCGACCAGGCGGGCGGAATCCGTCCTGATCGTCGTCGGGACCGCAGAACCCGTTGCCGTGCAACAGGTTGCGTCGCTGGTCGCCGACGGTGTGCGGCACGTGCCGGTCGACGCGTCGCAACTTCTCCGCGGCGATGTGGACCCGACACCCCTGCGGCACGTTCTCGACGACGGTCCTGCGGTCGTGACGGTCTCCGGCGACGTGGAGCCGTCGAATGCCCGGGCGTTGTCGGCGGCGCTCGGACGGCTGGTCGCGGCCCTGCAGAACGACCGCCGAGCCGACCTCGTGCTCACCGGCGGTGAGACGGCCCGCGCCGTCGTCGACGCGCTGGGGATCACGTCGCTTCGGCCGGTCCACGAAGTGCACCACGGCGCCGTCGCCTCCCTGGCGTCCGACGGACGGCGAGTCGTCACGAGGCCCGGCAGCTTCGGCGACGCGACCAGTCTCGCCGCGATCACGGCCTACCTGCGCGGCGCTCAGCCGCCCACCCACACCCCCACACAGCGAGGACCTCACATGACAGCGTCAACTGATACCGCGAACCTTCCCGTCGTCGCCGTCACCATGGGCGACGGCGCCGGAATCGGCCCCGAGGTGATCGTTCCCGCCTTGCTGGACGAGGCCACCCGGTCCTGGTGCACACCGGTCGTCATCGGCGACGCGAAGCGGCTTCGTCTCGCGGCGAATGTGCTCGGCATCGACGTCGACATCGTGACCGTCGAGTCGGTCGCGGACGCGCAGTCGGTACCCGGGCGCGTCAACGTCATCGATCTCGACCTCCTTCCCGACGACCTGCCGTGGGGCGAACTGTCCTCGGTCGCCGGTCACGCGGCCTACGAGTACATCCGCGTCGCCAGCGAACTCGCGGTACGCGGGGAGGTGCAGGCGATCTGCACGGCCCCGCTCAACAAGGAGGCGCTGCACGCCGCCGGCCACATCTTCCCGGGGCACACGGAACTTCTCGCGCACCTCACCGGCACGGAGGAGGTGTCCATGATGCTGTCGACGCCCAAGCTGAAGGTGATCCACGTGACCACCCACATCGGCCTGCTCGACGCCGTCGCGAAGATCGAACCCGGGCTCGTCGAGCGGACGATCCGGCGTGGGCACGACGCGCTGGTGCGCTCCGGTATCCCGGAGCCGAAGATCGGGGTGTGCGGCATCAACCCGCACGCCGGCGAGCACGGGCTGTTCGGCTACGGGGAAGAGGAGCAGAAGATCATTCCCGCGGTCGAGGTGCTGAAGGCGGACGGTATCGACGTCCACGGACCCTTGCCGGCGGATACCGCGTTCTTCCTCGCGGGGCGCGGCGACTACGACCTCATCGTGGCGATGTACCACGACCAGGGGCACGGACCGGTGAAGGTCCTCGGCATCGAGGCGGGGGTCAACATCACGGTGGGACTGCCCGTCATCCGGACGTCCGTCGACCACGGCACCGCCTTCGACATCGCAGGCAAGGGTATTGCCGAGGCCGGTAGTATGGTCGAAGCTCTTCGTCAGGCTGCCGAATTGGCAACCAGCACAGCGGTTGTGAAGTAGGGGGACGAAACATGGCGGTTCGCGAGTCGGAAGCACGCCGATCCGAGATCGTGCGACTGGCCCGGTCGAGCGGGTTGGCCAGCGTCGACGACCTGTCGGCGCAGTTCGGTGTCACCGCCTCCACCATCCGGCGGGACCTGAGTCAGCTCACGTCCCAGGGTCTGATCGCCCGGACCTACGGTGGCGCGATCGCGCTCGACCCCCAGCAGGAATCGTCACTCCGCCAGCGCGCTCTCGAGGGATTCGACGCGAAGCGGGCGATCGCGGAATGGGCCGCGAGCCAGGTCCGGCCAGGCGAGACCATCCTGCTCGACGCCGGCACCACCGTGGGTGCGATGGGGGAGTTTCTGCGCGAGATCGACGACATCACCGTCATCGCGGCCGGTCTGACCGCCCTCGAATCGCTGGCCGACGCGGACTCCGTGCGGGTCGAGTGCATCGGCGGAACACTCCGCCACCTCAGTCAGGGGTTCGTCGGACCGTTGGCCGAGGCCACGCTCCAACGCGTCACGTTCGATCGCGCGTTTCTCGGCGCGGACGCCGTCACCGCGGATCTGGGGATCTGTGAAGCAGAGCTGGAGCAGACGCGCCTCAAGGAGATCATGATCGCCCGTGCCGATGAGGTGTACGTGCTCGCGCACGCGGCGAAGCTCGGGCAGCGCCCCTTCCATGCGTGGGCGCCGATCCCTCCGGGAACCACGATCGTCACCGACGACTCGGCAGACACCGGGGAGACCGCGTCTTTCGAAGCTGCGGGGATGCGCGTGGTGCGCGTCTGACGACGGGCGACGGGGCCTTACCGCTTGTCCTTCTTCGCTTGCCGTCGTGCGCCTGCGGCGATGGTGGATGCTTCGAACTTCTTGCGCCCGGATGATTTCCGGGTGGCGTCGGCGCGTTCCTTGCCGGACGAGCCGACCTTGCCGTTGCTGTCGCCGAGTTCGCTGAAGGACGGGGAGTCGCTGCGGGCGCGGGCGAGGCGTTCGTCTTTCAGTTCGCGGGCGCTCGCGCGGGCCGCCGTCGCCAATTGGCCGCTCACCCTGCTGAGTGCTGCCTCGAAGACTTCCACCTTGTCGGCATTGCGCGTGTTGGCCGCTTTACCGGCTCCGCGCGCGCCCTTGTCCGCGACCTTCACTGCGCCTTCCTGGCGGTACAGCTTGACGTGCTTGTTGCGGGCACGGCGGATGCGGGTGTGCAGTGTGATCAGCTTGTCCTCGTCCAAGTCGGCCATCTGCGCCTTCTTGGTTTCGCGGATCAGCACGAACTCTTCTTCGGACAACGAGTTCAGGATCTTCTTCATATCGGCTCCGATCCGGCCACAGGCCGTGAGTTGTAGTCATGGTAGCGGGGAAACGTTCGTGTCGGTCCGTTTCCGTGAGGTCGGGGTCGGGGTCGCTCGCCGAAGCAGTCGCTGATTGGTCTGTGCAAGTTGCCATTCCGTCTGCCCGCGCAACCGGTCCACCCGATCCGGATCGAGACGGTCGCACACGAAATCCCAGTGCACCGCCACCCGGTCACCCACGGTGAGGTCGGCGACGAAAGCACCTTCGGGCACGCGGTAGTCGGCCGGGTCGTCCTGTTCGGGCCCGAGGGACAGCTGGGTGCCGTCCCACGACAGGCGACGCGACCGGACGACGGCCCGGTCGTGATCGATGCCGACCACCTCACCCCAGCGGATGCGGCACGAGTCGAGAACCTGCAGCGGCTGCGGCATTCCGGTGTCCAGCAGCCGCGACCACGGATACACGCCGAACACGTGAAAGTTGTGGGTGGGCGCCGCCTCCCCGAGCAGGTCCTCGGTGAGGTGTTTCCAGTAGTGGCCGGCCTGCGACGCGAGGCGGGCGAGCAATGCCGCGCCGAACTCGGCGCGGTCGACGCGGTCGGAGAGTTCGTCCGAGGTCCAGTAGGCTCGAACGACTCTCTCGTCCAAGGGGTCCGGTATTCCGGCGAGCCGGGCGATCACCTCCTGGTACGGCCAGGCGCCGCTGAACTGCTTCGCCAACGCCACCACGTCGGTATCCGGCGCCGCACCGCACGCGACCGCCTGCAGTCGCTCCGAACCGGGAGGGCCGCAGTAGCCCAAGGCATTCGGGGCGTGCGCATACTGCGCGAACACTCGATGCCCGGACGGCATCCTGTGTTCGCGCGGCATCACCGGTCAGCCTCGCTGACCCAGCAATTGCGCCGTCTCGCGGTGGAGCCGGCCGAAGTTGTAGTACGCGGCACACGCGCCCTCGGGGGACACCATGCACGTGCCGATCGGCGTCTCCGGTGTGCAGGCCGTCCCGAAGACCTTGCATTCCCACGGTTTGATGACGCCTTTGAGAACCTCACCGCACTGGCACGCCTTCGGATCGGCCACCCGCACACCCGGCATCGAGAACTTCTCCTCGGCGTCGAATTCCGCGTAGTTCCGGTGGACCTTGAGCGCGCTCTGAGAGATGAACCCGAGCCCGCGCCACTCGAAGTGCGGGCGTAATTCGAACGTTTCGGCCATCAGCTTCAGCGCCTGCACGTTGCCCTCCGCGCGCACCACGCGCTTGTACTGGTTCTCGATCTCGCAGCGGCCCTCGCGGATCTGCTGGAGCAGCATGTGCACCGACGCGAGGATGTCGAGTGGCTCGAAGCCCGCGACCACCATCGGTTTGCCGTATACCTCGGACACGAACCGGTACGGCCGCAGCCCCACCACGGTGGACACGTGGCCCGGACCGAGGAAACCCGACAACCGCAGGTCGGGGGACTCGAGGATCGCCTTGATCGGCGGAACGATGGTGACGTGGTTGCAGAACACACTGAAGTTCTTCACGCCCAGCGCCCGCGCGCGCACCAACGTCACCGCGGTGGACGGTGCCGTCGTCTCGAACCCGACGGCGAAGAACACCACCTGGTGGTCGGGATTGTCGAGTGCCACCTTCAGCGCGTCCAGCGGCGAATACACGAAGCGGACGTCCGCGCCACGGGCCTTGGCCTCGATGAGGTTGCCCTTGGATCCGGGCACCCGCATCATGTCGCCGAACGTCGTGAAGATGACGCCGGGCTGTTCGGCCAGCCACATGGCGTCGTCGACGCGGCCCATGGGGATGACGCACACCGGACATCCCGGTCCGTGCACCAGTTCGACCGATTCCGGCAGGAGATGCTCGATGCCGTGCCGGTAGATCGTGTGGGTGTGGCCGCCGCACACCTCCATGAATTTGAACTCGTCGCCACGGGCCAGTTCGGTGATGGATTTGACCAGGGCGCGTGCCGCCGCCGGGTCCCGGAATTCGTCGACGAACTTCATCCCTGTTACCTCGTTCTTGCTGTAGTCACGCGATTTCGGACGAGTTGAACGCGTCGATCTCGTTCACGTAGTCGGCGCCCATCTTCTGCACCTGATCCAACGTCAGCTGCGCCTCGATCTCGTCGATCTTCGCCATCGCGAAACCGACGTGCACGAGCACCCAGTCACCGACGACGAGACCTTCTTCGGCGAGCAGTCGCACACTGATCGTTCTCTGGACGCCGTTCACGTCCACCTTGGCCAGATGCTGTTCGGCGTCGACGATGTCGACCACCTGACCGGGTATCCCCAGACACATCGTGGTTCTCCTTCTCGGGCTGTTCTTCAGCAGATTCGGGGGAGCGGGTCGCCGACGAGCATGTCGACGATCCGGCTGCCGCCGAACGAGGTTCGCAGTGCGACGATGCCCGGCGGTTCGGCCAGGATCTCGCCCACCACGGTGGCATCGGCTCCCCTCGGGTGGGATCGCATCGCCGCGACGGCCGCATCCGCCTCGTCCGACGCGACGATCGCGACGAACTTCCCCTCGTTCGCGACGTACAGCGGGTCGATGCCGAGCATGTCGCAGGCGCCCAGCACCTGCGGCTCGATGGGCAGGGACTGCTCGTCCACGATCACGGCGAGCTGGCAGGCGTGAGCGAGTTCGTTGCACACGGTGCCGACGCCGCCGCGGGTGGCGTCTCGCATCCACCGCGTCGACGGTGCCGCGTCCAGCAGCGTCTCCACCAACGAGTTCACCGGGGCCGTGTCGGAGGCGATGTCGGCCTCGATCGCCAGGTCACCGCGGGCGAGCATGACCGCCATGCCGTGGGCGCCGATGGTTCCCGACAACAGCACCTTGTCGCCGGCGCGCACGAGATCCGCCGACAGCCGCCTGCCCTCCGGGATGACACCGACACCGGCGGTGGAGATGTAGACGCCGTCGGCGGCGCCCTTGCCGACGACCTTGGTGTCGCCGGTGACGATCTGCACTCCGGACAGGACGGCCGCCTCGCTCATGTCGGCGACGATCTCCCGCAGTTCGGCGATCGGGAAACCCTCCTCGATGACGAACGCCGCCGACAACCACCGCGGGCGCGCACCGGACACGGCGAGATCGTTCACCGTCCCGTGCACCGCGAGATGCCCGATGGAACCGCCGGGAAAACGCAGTGGCTGAACCACGTACGAGTCGGTGGAGAACGCGAGCCGCTCACCCGACGGCATGGTGAGCGCGGCCGCGTCACCGAGTTGCTCGAGTTCCTCGTTGCGGAACGCCTCGACGAACACCGCGTCGACGAGGGCCGCCGACGACTTCCCGCCCGCACCGTGAGCGAGGGTCACCACCTCGTCCAGCAGCCGCGGCCGGCGTTGCCGGAACTTGTCGATCCGCTCGAGGACCCGGTCTTCCCGTTCCGCCGAGGTTGTCGGTTCGGTGGTGCTCATGAAGCCTCCACGGAGTTGGGAGCGGGCCGCGCCATGTGTTCCTGGGCCACCGACCACAGCCGGTACCCGAGCATCGCGTGGCTCTCCTGGATCCGGTGGATGCTCTGCGAGTGGACGGTGTAGCAGAAGTCGAGTTCGCCGGCGGACGCCATCGCCGCCATCCGGCCGCCCTCGTGCCCGGCGAATCCGATGGTCAGCAGCCCCCGCTGTTTCGCCTCGGTGAGCGCGGTCATCAGATCGTCGGAGTTGCCCGACGTCGACAGTGCGATCGCGACGTCCCGGTCCCGGGCGTGCGCGATGATCTGTCGCTTGAAGATCAGATCGAAACCCACGTCGTTGCCGAGCGCCGTCACCACGGCCTGATCGGCGGCGAGCGACCACGCCGCCACCGGCCGTCCGCGGGCGGGACGGCTGAACAGCGACGCGAGCGTGGCGGCGTCGGTGGAGCTGCCGCCGTTGCCGAACGTGTAGAGCCGGCCGCCGCGACGGAATCTGTCGGCCATGTCGATGCCGGCCGCGGTCAGGCCGTCGCCGTACTCGTCGAGGGACTCCTTCTGCAGGCGCGCGCTCTCGGCGGCCTTCCCCCGCGCGGAGGCGGCGAGGTCGTCGAGGAGGCTCTGGGCGTCGGTTTCCTCCGAGTCGATAAACGGGTAGAGGAAGCTGGTGCTTTCCGAATCGTGCGTCGTCATCGGTTCGTCTCCTGCCCGGCGTCGTCGAGTCTGGTGATCGCGGCACCCGCATGCACCAGGACGAGGTCGTTCGGCTGAACGTCGCCGAGGACGCTGACGTCCACCCACTCCTCGCCCGCAGCGGTGCGGACCAGGGCGGGTCCGAGCGGTTCGGCCGGCTCGATCACCACCTCACCGAGACGGCCCTCGTCGCTGCACGTGACGCAGACCGTCTCGTCGCACTCCTCGGCGTCGGGCTTCAGCAGTCCCGAGTGCTCGAAGCAGACGTGGGTGAGTTCCCACAGCAGGTGATACATGAGGACGAACCGCCCGGTGGCCGGCACCATCGGGTCGTCCGAGTCGACCCAGAGGATGTGGTTCGCCGCACCGGCCGGAGGTCGGGCGCCCGCCCCGATCCACAGCGTCATCGCACCCCACGCCGGTGCGCGGCGCATCGCGTCGACCACGGCGGGCTCGTTCGCCGACGCCACGGCCAGCAGGATGTCGCCGGGCCTGCTCGCCACCCGGGCCTGCGCCACCGGATCGGGTTCGACGAGGGCCACCGACGGCAGCGCCCGTTTACCCATGATCACGGGATGGACGAATTCGACGGCGACGTGATGGGCGTGCGGTTCCCACTGGGGTGAGATCACCCAGAGCGTGGCGCCGTCATGGAATCTGCGGGCGAGTGACAATGCTGCGGCAGCGAGATCCGCAGACAGATCGGTGTCGACAAGGTGCCCGCCCGCCTCTGCGGTGGTGGTCATTCACTAGCTCCCGTCCCGGACCGGCCGGTCGGGGGCTGCCGACGTCACGGTCCGCGCATGGTTGCCGCGGCACCGATCACCGCCTGGCCGAGGGAGAGTCCTCCGTCGTTGGGAGGCACCCGGTGGTGGGTGAGGACTCGATAACCGCTGCTCTCCCAGTGTGCTCTCACCAGTGCGAGGAATAAACGGTTTTGAAAGACTCCTCCGGTGAGTCCGATCGTCGACGCGCCGGTCGCGGTGGCGGCCCGGTCGACGAGATCGGCGGTCGCGGCGGCGAGGGCATGGTGGAAGCCGAGTGCGAGCGCCGCGGGCGGGGTCCCGTCGCGGAGACCGGCAACCAGTCCGGACACCAGAAGAGGCAGCTCGAGCTGGTCGTTCTCCACGTCCATGGCCAGGGGAGCCGGGTGCGGGGCGGTCCGGGCGAGGGCCTCGAGTTCGACGGCCGCCTGCGCCTCGTAGGTGATCCGATGCCGCACCCCGAGCAGCGACGCTACGCCGTCGAACAGGCGGCCCGCGCTCGTCGTCCTGACGCAACCGAGACCCGACAGAAGTTGGGACTCCACGGCCGCGCGCTCCGCCGAGGGGACCGCCTCCACGCACGGCAGCCCGTCGACGTCGGTGATCCCGCACTCGTGCAGCAGAGCCAGCGCCACCCGCACCGGATTCCGGACGGCGGCATCACCGCCCGGCAGTGAGAAGGGCTGGACGTGACCCACCCGCCTCGAGTCGAGGATGTTCGGGCCGACCAGGAGGAGTTCGCCGCCCCACACGGTGGTGTCGCAGCCGTACCCGGTCCCGTCGAACGCGACACCGAGCACCGTCGTCCCGACCAGTCCGTGTTCGGCCATCAGCGACGCGACGTGCGCGTGGTGGTGCTGCACGGTGAGCAGGGGGACGCCGGTCCTCTCGCTGTAGCGCCGGGCCCAGTGGTGCGTCGAATATCCGGGGTGCCGGTCGGCGACCACGGCCTCCGGGGAGATGCCGTGCAGATGCGTCAACTGCCGCACCGACGTCTCGAAGGCGCGCTGACTCTCCAGGCTGCCCATGTCGCCGAGGTGCGCCGAGCAGAACGCGTAGTCCTGCCGGGTCAGGCAGAAGGTGTTCTTGATCTCCGCGCCCACCGCGAGGATCTCCGGGCCGTGCGCAGGCAGCACGACCGGCAGCGGTGCGAACCCGCGCGAGCGGCGGATCGGCAGTACCGCCCCTGCCGCCACCGCCAGGACGGAATCCTCGCAGGGCACCGCGATGCGGCGGTCGTGCATCAGGAACACGTCGGCGATGTCCGCCAATCGAGTACGGGCGTCGTCGTTGTCGAAACAGAGGGGTTCGCCGCTCAGGTTGCCCGACGTCATGACCAGCACCCGCGGTGGGTCGACGTCGCTGCCGGGGGTCCGGGTGAACAGGAGATGGTGCAGCGGGGTGTAGGGGAGCATCACCCCGAGGTCGTCGATCCCGGGCGCGATGCCGTCGGCAATCGACGCAGTGTTCTTCTTGCGCAGCAACAGGATCGGCCGGGCCGCGTGTCGCAGCAGCGCGCTCTCGGGCTCGGAGATCTCGCACAGCTCGGCGGCGACGGACAGGTCCGCGGTCATCACCGCGAACGGTTTATCGGGGCGGTGCTTGCGCGCCCGCAGAGTCTCGACGGCGGTCGGGTCGGCGGCATCGCACACGAGGTGGAACCCGCCGAGGCCCTTGACCGCCACGATCCGGCCGTCCCGCAACGCCCCCTGCACCGCGGTGAGGACGGCGTCGTCCCCGTAGATCCGGTGCCGGTCGATCTCGGCGAACAGGTGCGGACCGCAGTCGGGGCAGCACACCGGCTGGGCGTGGAACCGTCGGTCCGCGGGGTCGCGGTATTCGGCGAGGCACGCCGCGCACAGCGGGAACTCGGCCATCGTGGTGTTGGGCCGGTCGTAGGGCAGGTCGGTGATCACCGTGAACCGCGGCCCGCAGTTGGTGCAGTTGACGAACGGGTGGCGGTACCGCCGATCGTGCGGATCGGCCAGTTCGCGAAGACAATCCGCGCACGTCGCCACGTCCGGCGACACCAGTGTCCGCGCGCCGGGGACGTGCCGGCTGTCGATGATCCGGAACGACTGGTCCCCGCGCACCGGAACGGGCTGGGCGGTCGCGTCGACGATCACGGCCATCGGCGGCGCGTCCGCGCGGAGCCGGCGCACGAACTCGGACACCGACGCGGACTTGCCCTCGATCTCGATGAACACGCTGACGTCGTCGTTGCCGCAGTGGCCGTGCAGTCCCAGGTCGTCGGCCAGTCGCGCGACGAACGGGCGGAAGCCGACCCCCTGCACGACCCCGTGGACCGTGATGCGCGATCGTTCGACCGTCATCCTCGGATGATTCCCCCGTCGAGGTGCGGGGCGCAAGAGCCCGCCCGTTGACGTCCAGCCGCACAGCCGCACCCTTCCTCGGTTCGCGCACTCGAAATTGCGCCCGAATTCGTGGGCGGGAGCCGACAACGAGTGCGTCCGCCGGATTACTCCCCGTCGACCGAGCGCGCGCCGGTGACGGCGTCGATCAACCCGTAGTCGCGCGCCTCGTCGGCGGTGAGGATCCGGTGGTTCCGCATGTCACCGATCACCGTGTCGACGGGACGCCCGCAGGAGTCGGCGATGCGCTGCTGCAGCCTCCGGAGTTGCTGCTCGTGATGTTCCGCGGCGATGGCGACGTCCGACGCCGGACCGGCGCAGGACGTCTGCGGCTCGCGGAGGTGGAACGTGGCGTGCGACGCCGACGTCCGGCGATCGGCGGGCGCGAGGAGGGCGATCGCCATTCCCCGAACGTCGCCGCGGCAGTGGACGTGCAGCGGGACGCCCATCAGGTCGAGGGTGTCGAGGAGGGTGGCGGCCGCGTCGATGTCGGCGTCGACGCCGTGCAGCCATAGCTGGACCTCCCCGTCGTCCGAGGCGTCGAGCAATGCCAGCGACGCCGCCGCGCGGTTGGTGGCCTCGGCGTCGAGTCGGCCGGTCAGCGACACGATTCGTTTGTCGAACAGGCGCTCGGCCAGCCAGTCGGGACCGGGAGCGGGCACGGACGTGACGGGCATCGGGGCGGGCGGCTGGAGGGGGTCCGGCTGCCAGGGCGTGTGAAACGGCGGGACCGGTGGTGGGGTGGGTGGTGGCCAGATCATGGTGATGACTCCCGGTGCGCTGAGATCGTCCAGTCGACCGTCCGGCCCACGGCCTCCGCATACCGTTCGAGCGTCGACAGGCGGGGGTCGACGTCGCCGCGTTCGAGCCGGGCCACGGCCGACTGCGACGTGCCCATGTGGGCGGCGATCTCCGTCTGCGTCAGACCGCGCTCGCGGCGAGTGCTGACGAGCTCGTCCAGCAGCGCTCGACGCCGATCGGACAGGTGCTCCAGTCCGGGAAAAGACGTGCGTCGAGGGGTGGTCGACATACCATCGATGATATCTCGAGAACGGTATACGGAGGGGTGCTCATGGCGAAGGTTCGTGCGGCCGTCATCGGCGGCGGCATCATCGGTCTGGCGGTCGCCCGGGAACTTCTGCACCGGATGGACAGCGTCGAGGTAACGCTGTTCGAGAAGGAATCGCGGGTCGCGGCCCACCAGACCGGCCACAACAGCGGCGTCGTCCACGCCGGCCTGTACTACCCGCCGGGCAGCCTGAAAGCGCGCCTGTGCCGCCGTGGCGTCACCCTCCTGCAGCAGTACGCGGAGAACAAGGGTGTGGCCTACGAGGAATGCGGCAAAGTGGTGGTCGCCCACGACTCGTCCGAAGTGGCGCGGATGGACGCCATCTTCGACAGAGCGGTGGCCAACGGCGTCCCCGGCATCCGCAAGGTCCCGGGGGAGGAGATCCCCGAGATCGAACCGCACGCACGCGGCGTCGCCGCCGTGCACTCGCCGCACACCGCGATCATCGACTACGTGGCGGTCGCGGAGGCTCTCGCCGCGGACATCGCCGCCGCGGGCGGACGCGTCCTCCTCGGCCGGGAGGTCGTGGGCCTGGACAGCCGGACCGCGGAAACGGTGGTCACCACCCGGCAGGGCCGTGAGGCCTTCGACCTGGTGGTCACGTGCGCGGGACTGCAGTCCGACCGGGTGGCACTGATGTCGGGTGAACCGCGATCACCTCGGGTGGTGCCCTTCTTCGGCGACTACTTCCTGCTCGAGCCCGAGCGGTCCTCGCTCGTGAAGGGGCTGATCTACCCGGTTCCGGACCCGCGGTACCCGTTCCTCGGCGTCCACCTGACCAAGAGGATCGACGGGCGAATCATGCTCGGACCGAACGCCTTTCTCGCCTTCGGGCGGGAGGCATACGACCGTCGGGGGTGGTCGGCGTCGGACGTGATGTCGGCGGTCGGGTTTCCCGGGTTCTGGCGGTTCGCCGTGCACAACACCGCGGCGGCAGTCCGCGAGGCCCGCACCGTCTTCAGCACGGGACAGTTCGTGAAGGAGGCGCAGAAGTACGTGCCCGACGTGCGCCGCTCCGACGTCACCCGCGGACCCCGGGGCATCCGCGCTCAGGCGATGAACGCCGACGGCAGCCTCGAGGACGACTTCGTCATCACCGGGGCGGGACGCGTCGTTCACGTCCGGAACGCGCCCTCACCGGGTGCGACGTCGTCCCTCGCCATCGCGGAACACGTCGTGACGGAGGTCATCGCCCGCGCGACCGCGTGACCTGCCGGGTCTACGACGTGGCACGCCCGAGCGGCAACCCGTCCTCGAGGAACTCCAGTGCGCGCAGGGCGAGTGGCAGATCACCGGGAAGCAGATCGACCACACCGAGGATGACCCCGACGATCGCCCCGGCGAGCGCGCGGACCTCGAAGTCGTCGGCGGTGCGTCCGACCCTGCGCGCCATGACACCCGCGATCATGTCGATGCTGCGCACCATTTCCTGCATGATGGCACCGCGAAGTTCCGGGACCGAGTACAGCAGTTCCTGACGCTTCCGCTCGAAGTCCAAGTCTGCCTGGGACAGGCCGGCCAACACGGACTCGGCCGCCTTCCGGAATGCGGTGATCAGCGGGACGTCCGGCGGTTGCGCTTCGATCGCCTCGATCATGACCGGGTCGAGGTCGTCGGCGAGCACCAGTTGTTCCTTGGTGGGGAAGTAGCGGAAGAACGTGCTCGGCGACACGTCCGCCGCCTCCGCGATCTGCTCGATCGTGGTTTCGGCGTAGCCCTGTTCACGGAACAACCGAAACGCCTCGGAACGGATGGTCAGCCGGGTGCGCGCCTTCTTCCGCTCCCGCAGGCCTGGTCGAGCGTCAATGGACATGTACCGATTCTGACTCATCCTGCTCCCGGGCCGGGGTATCGCGGGGCGTGAACCGCGCTGCGAGCACCATCGCGACGGCGCAGATGCCCGCGCACACCCACAGCATGAGCCCCATCCCGGACAGGAACGACGCCTGGACCTGCGCGAGCATCGACGGGTCGCCGGTCGCCTCGGCCACCGCGACGCCGGCGTTGACGCCGTCGCGGACCGGATCCACGTCGAGTGCGCCCAGTTCGGTCCGGTAGCGGGTGGCGAGCACGGTGCCCAGCACCGCGACCCCGATCGTTCCGCCTGCCTGCCGCAGCGCCTGGATCAGCGCCGAGCCGGAACCGGACCGTTCGGCCGACAGTGCGCCCAGGGCCGCACCCATCGCCGCCGGCATCACGAAACCCATTCCCGCGCCGACGAGTGCGATCCATGTCGCGGTGACCCAGTACGCGGAATCGACGGAGGTCAGGGCGCCGGTCGCGAGTCCCGCCGTGAGGAGGGCGAACCCGATGACGATGACCGGCCGGGCGCCGGCGCGCCGAAGCAGTTGGTCGCAGAGCCGGGTGCCGACCAGCAGTCCGCCGATCAACGGCAGCAGACGGAGGCCGCTACCCAGCGCGTCGACCCCGAGCACGGCCTGGAAGTACTGCGGAACCGTGAAGAACAGCCCGAACATCCCGAAGTTGACCAGCGTCGTGAAGATCGTGCCCCAGCGGAATCCGGGACTGGCGAACAGCGACGTGTCGATCAGGGGATGACGCGACCGACGCTCCCACATCGCGAACAGTCCGAGCACGACCACGGCCGCCGCGATCGACGTCAATGCCAGTGTGTCGCCCCAGCCGTCCTGGCCGGCCTTGATGAAACCGTAAGTGAGGCAGAGTAATCCGAATGACGACAGTGTGGCGCCGAGATAGTCGGTGGGCGACTGCTCCTCGCTGCGCGATTCCGGGACCAGGGTCGCGACGGCGATCGCGCCGACGACGACCAGCGGCACGTTGATCAGGAACACCGATCCCCACCAGAAGTTTTCGAGCAACCACCCGCCGAGAATCGGGCCGAGGGGCAGGCCGATCGCGGTGGACGTCACCCAGATGGTCAGTGCCCGCGACCGTTCGCCAGCGTCGGGGAACAGCACGGGCAGCACCGCCATCGACAGCGGCATCATCACCGCGGCCCCCAGCCCCAGCAGGGTGCGTCCGGCGATCAGTTGACCCGACGTGGTCGCGTAACTGCAGAGCAGCGACGCGACACCGAACAGGACGAGGGCGCCGAGCAGGAGTTTCTTGCGGCCGTACCGGTCGCCGAGCGCACCCGCAGGAAGCAGTGCGGCCGCGAGGACCAGCGTGTATGCGGAACTGAACCACTGCAATTGCGAGTTGTCCGCTCCGAGATCGACCGCCAGTGTCGGCAGTGCCACCGTCAGGACCGTGATGTCGAGACCGATGGTCAGCATGGCCACGGACAGGGCTCCGAGCGCCCACCAGCGGCGTGGGGCGACTTCGATGACCGTCGTTTCACTCATGACAGCTCCACTCGAAAGGAAGTTACTATATTTTGATAGTAACTCTCACTTTGTGGCTGTCAAGGGACCGGTCAGCGCCGGCGGAGCTGCAGTGTGAAGCCCTCGGGCATGAGGGTGAGCCGCTCGGTGACCTTCAGTCGATAGCTCGGGTCGCCCACGATGTCGTATCGACGCAGGATCGTGCCGAGAACCAGGACCGCCTCGTGCAGGGCGAACTGTCGTCCGATGCAGGCGCGCTCGCCGGTCCCGAACGGCTTGTACACGTGCGCGGGACGGGACCGGATGCGCTCGGGCAGGAAATGGTCGGGGTCGAACGCCTCGGGATCGTCACCCCACACGGGGTCGCGGTGCAGGGCGGGGATGAGGACGAGAACCCAGTCGCCAACCTTCATCGGGTACTTGCCGACGAGGGTGGTGTCGACGGTCGCCTCCCTGCCGTACGCGGGGGCTGTCGGCCACAGCCGCAACGATTCGTCGAGCACCCGGCGCACGTAGCGGAGTTTCGCGATCTGCTCGAACGCAGGCTCTTCGTCGCCCCAGACCGCGTCGACCTCCGCCTGCGCCTTCGCGAGGACGTCGGGATGTCGCGACAGATAGTACAGGGCGAACGACAGTGCGCCGGAGGTGGTCTCGTGCCCCGCGACCAGGAACGTCACCACCTGGTGGCGGATGTTCAACTCGTCGATCCGATGGGGATCGTCCTCCCGCGCTGCCCGCAGCATGAGTTCGAGCAGGTCCTCGGGGCCGGCCTCGGCGCTGTCGCGACGGGCACGGATCACCTCGTCGACGACCTCGGCCATGTGTTCGAGGTTGGCGACGTTGCGTCGATCCGACCGTCGCATCAGCAGGCGCCCGAGCGCGCTGGACTTCACGAACGTGGTGCGCTGCGAATGGCTCAGCGCTCCGACCATCGCCTGCACGAAGGGGTGCGGCCGCTCGCGTCTGAACGAGTCGAAGGAATAGCTGAAGCCGGTGCGGCCGATGGTCTCGAGCGTCAGCTTCGTCATGTCGGAGGAGACGTCGACGGGGGAGCCGTCCACCCGCTCGTCCCAGTGCTCCGCCAGTTCGCCTGCGACATCCAGCATCGTGCGGTGATACGACCGCATCGCGGATTTGGTGAATGCCGGGGCGAGGAGGTTGTGCGCCTTGCTCCAGTTCGGCTCGTGGTTGTAGGCGGTGAACAACCCGTCGCCACCCACCTCACGCAGCGACGCGACACCGGGCGCCAGGTGCTTCGCGAACCGGGATTCGTCGGAAAGTTCCGCGACCATGTCGGCACCGGAGGCGAATACGAACCGATTGCCGAGGACGTTGCGCTCGAAGATGGGCCCGAGCTTTCTGCCGATCTCCATCGAATTCTGCACGGGAGTGCGGATGCTGATCCCGAAGACGTCGCCGACGACGGGAAGCCGCCATCGAGGATGCGGGATGGTCGCCTCCGCTGTGGTGTGCAGTGATTCGACGCTCATGTCGACCCCCGTGTCGATGTGGCCTGCGTTACTGAATTGATGTCTAGTACGCAAGGTACGCCTTACTGAACCGGTGTCAAGCAGTACGGTGACTGGCATGACCAGCGCCCGCCGACGGCTCGCCCCGGAGCAGCGCCGGGCGCAGTTGCTCGACATCGGCGCGCGGCTGTTCGCGGACCGCCCCTACGAGGACGTGTGGATCGAGGAGGTCGCGGAACTCGCCGAGGTGTCGCGCGGATTGATGTACCACTACTTCCCGACGAAGCGCGATTTCTTCGCCGCGATCGTCGAACGCGAATCCGAACGACTGCTCGAGGTGACGGCCCCCGACTCCACGCTCCCCGTCGAGGAACAGGTCGCGGCCGGCCTCGACGCGTACTTCGAGCACGTCGCGAGCCACCGGCACGGAGTCCGGGCCATCAACCACGGCGCACTGTCGGCCGACGCCGACATCCGGGCCATCGTCGAGCGGGAACTCGACGCCCAGCAGCGCCGCATCGTCGACGCGCTCGATCCCCCCGACGGCGAACGGGAACTCGTCGGCGTCGCGGTGCGCGGGTGGATCGCCTTCGTGCGCGCCGTGTGCATGGACTGGCTCGATCACCCGTCGATCGCCGAGGGTGAGCTACGTGAACTCTGCCTGCGCTCGCTGCGCGGAATGCTGGGTGGGCGGCTCGACTGAGCCGCGCTCAGCGTCCGGCTCTGCCGGGGGTCCGGGCTACCGGGCGGGACCGTCCTGGAGCCGCATCGAGCCGGACTCGATGTACCGCTGGTGGAACGAGAACGCCTCCCCGAGCAGGTGCGGCGTCTGGCCGGCTCCCGGGGTGGCCGTCGCCCGCTCGACGTAGTCGGTGAGCAGCGGCCGGAATTCCGGATGCGCACAGCGCTCGATGATCACCCGTGCCCTCCGGCGCGGCGACAACCCCCGCAAGTCGGCGAGGCCCTGCTCGGTGACCAGCACCTGGGTGTCGTGTTCGGTGTGGTCGACGTGCGGGGTCATCGGGACGATCGACGAGATCGCCCCGTTCTTCGCCGTCGACGGGCTGAGGAACATCGACAGGTACCCGTTGCGCGCGAAGTCCCCGGAACCGCCGATGCCGTTCATGATCTTGGTGCCCATCACGTGCGTCGAATTGACGTTCCCGTAGACGTCGGCCTCCAACATCCCGTTCATCGCGATGATTCCCAATCGGCGGACCACCTCGGGGTGGTTGCTGATTTCCTGCGGACGGAGCCGGATGTGCTGCCGGTAGAAGTCGATGTTGGAGGTCAACTCCTCGATCCCCGCCTCCGAGAGCGCCAGCGCGGTAGCCGACGCGAACCGGACGGTGCCGTGCTTGATCAAGTGCAGCATCCCGTCCTGGATGACCTCGGAATAGCAGGTCAAACCCCGATACGGGCCGCGATCGAGCCCGCCGAGCACGGCATTGGCCACGTTTCCGACGCCCGCCTGCAGTGGCAGCAGGGTGTTCTCCGGGAGCCGGCCACGCCTCACCTCGTGGTCGAAGAAGTCCAGCACGTGGGCCGCGATCGCCTCGCTGACCGCATCCGGCGCCGTCAGCGCACTCGCACTGTCGGGGGCATTCGTCTCCACCACCGCAACAACCTTGGCCGGGTCCACCCGGTAATGCGGTTGCCCGATGCGGTCCTCGACGTCGGTGAGTTCGATCGGCCGGCGGTGCGGGGGCAGCGCTGTGCCGTAGTAGATGTCGTGGATACCGTCCATCGCGTCCGGAACCCACGAGTTGACCTCGAGAATGACTTTCTCCGCGACGTCGAGCCACGTCTTGTTGTTTCCGACCGACGCGGAGGGGATCAGCTCACCGGTCTCGGTGATGCCGGAAACCTCGACGACCGCGACGTTCACCACGCCGTAGTAGCCCTCCCACACCTGCTGCGCCACGTGCGACAGGTGGATGTCGACGTAATCCATCCGCCCCTGGTTGATCTTCTGCCGCGCCGTGGATTCCGCCTGGTAGGGCATCCGCAGGGCGATTCCGTCGATCTCGGCGAGCATCTTCTCGGTCTCCGTCGACACGGACGCCCCGGTCAGCAAGTCGATGGTGAAATTCGCGCCGGCCGCGCGCGCGGAGTGAATCCGGTCAGCCAAGGCCGGGATGACCGCCTTGGGTGTCCCTGCGCTGGCGAAACCGCTGACAGCGACGGTGTCACCCGGACCGATGGCCTTCACCGCTTCCTCCGCCGACGTCACCTTCTGCTGAAACGCCGAATGTCGTATCCGGTTCGACTGCAACGGGGACGCGGGATCACTGATCTGGAGGCTCACGGCGGCCAGTGTAGAAGTGAGTGGCGTGACCCGAACACCCGAAAGTTCGTCGGATCACATCCGGTGTTCGCCACTGCCCGTCGTCCGCGACCGTTCGTCGCGGCGGGCCCGCCGCTCGTCGGTTCTGCGAGGTCGCCCGTCGAATCGCGTACGCGGCCGCCTCATATCGTGATTCTGGTCACACGACGAGCGCTTCCCGTGCGAAAGCTCGGCGAGAACGCCGATGGAGAGGCGGAGGGTACGGGATCGGCAGAACGCTGGCATGTAAATAAATCAGTTGATATATTTAAGCCGAAATCCCTTCGGTGATCAAGGAGATCCCGCATGAGTGCACCCACCGTTACGTCGCAGGCCCGAACGAGCCCGGCGAAGACCGAGGCGGAACTGCGTCGTGAACTCGCGGCGGTGTACCGCCTGCTCGCGCATTTCAAGATGACCGACCTCATCTTCACGCACGTCTCGGTCCGGCTTCCCGGGCCCGAACATCATTTCCTCATCAACCCGTACGGTCTGCTCTTCGAAGAAATCACCGCCTCCAACCTGGTGAAGATCGGACTCGACGGCGAACTCGTCGAACCGTCCGAATATCACGTCAACCCTGCGGGGTTCGTGATCCACGGCGCGATTCACGAGGCCCGGCCGGACGCGCAGTGCGTGCTGCACACCCACACGAAGGCCGGGTGCGCGGTGGCCGCGCAGGAGCACGGACTGCTGCCGCTGAACCAGATCTCGATGGAGTTCTACAACCGGGTCGGCTACCACGACTACGAGGGCATCGCCCTCAACACGGCCGAACGTGTGCGGTTGGTCGAGGACCTCCGCGACCACCCCGCGATGATCCTGCGCAATCACGGACTGCTCACCGTGGGCGCATCCGCCGCCGAGGCGTTTCTGCGAATGTTCTATCTGGAGAAGGCGTGTGACATCCAGATCGCTGCCCAGGCGTCCGGTGAACTGCGCGTTCCGTCGCCCGAGATCGCCGAGCACACCGCCCGCCAGTTCGCCGGCGAGGCCACGGACGACTACACCGACGATCAGGCCTACGAGATGGCGTGGGCGGCGCTGCTGCGGATGCTGGACCGCACCGTCCCTGACTACAAGGACTGACGGCGGCTCACGAGGACTGGCAGGGGCGATCACATCCCCGGTGCGGCAACGACTCCCACCGGGGATGCCCCGGTCAGGACCGCCGCGACATTGCGTGCCGACTGCTGCGCCAGGGTGTGCGCGACCTGCGGTGAGTACCACGCGGCGTGCGGGGTGATCACGAGGTTCGGGATGTGCAGGATCGGATCGTCCTGTGCGGGAGGTTCGTTCGGAAGAACATCGACGGCCGCACCGGCGAGGTGTCCACCGCGCAGCGCGGCTCCGAGCGCGTCGTGGTCGACGAGCCCGCCACGGGAGACGTTCACCAGATACCCGCCGCGCTTCAGCGTCGACAGCGCACGGGCGTCGATCAGACCCTGCGTCTCGGGAGTCAGGGGAACGTGCAGGCTCAGCACGTCGGAACGGCGCAGCAGGTCCTCGAACCCGACCACCTCGATACCCTCGGCCGCCAGTTCCCCTACGCGGTCGCCCAGTCCGCGGCCGCTGACGAGGACGGTCATCCCCACGGCTCGGGCGCGCAGTGCGAAAGCGCCGGCGATCCGGCCGAAGCCGTAGAGGCCCAGCACTGTTCCCGCGATCCGCCGCGGCGGCGCGGCGGTGACGTCCCACCCGCCGGCATGCACGGAGCGGTCGAGGGTGTGAGTGGATCGGAGCAGTCCGAGGGTGAGCGCGAGCGCATGATCCGCGACCTCCTCGGTGCAGTAGTCCACTGCCCGCGTGACCCAGAGACCGCGTTCGTGGGCCGCCGACACCGGCAGGTGGTCGTACCCGGCGGACGTGGCCGACAACAGTCGCAGGTCCGGGAGATCCGACAGGTGACGCGGCTCGAGTCCGGTGGTCTCCGGACCCACGAGCAGGGCGATGATGCCCGGGCCGGACGGGAACTCGGACTGGTGCACGACATCCGCGGAAATACCTGCGGCGGCAAGCGAATCGGACAGTGCGTCGGCCGGAATGAAGTCGTCGAGGACGACGACGCGGTCGGTCATCTGCGTACTGCCCCTGCTTCTTCGGTGGTTCGTCGCACGGCGGCGTCGACGCAGCGGGCTGCCGCGTCGTCCGCGCTGATCGCTTCCATGACAACGGGATCCAGGATGGCCTGTAATGCAAGACCGTCGGTCAGCGCGACCAGCGCGACGGTGACGGCGTCCGCGTCGAGGTCGGCGGAGACGGTGCCCTCCCGCTGTGCGGCGACGACCGACTCGCGCACGACGCCCCGCCAGCGGGCGAGGAAGGCCGCGATCTCACCGCGCGCGGTTTCCTCGGCCGCGCCCTCCGCGTAGAAGAACAGGAACACGCGGGTCATCGCCAGTCGGCGTTCGTCGAGCGGCAGGATGCTGGCGGTGATGTTCCGCAGCTTCTCGATCGGGCCGGCGCCCTCCTCGTCGAGAATCGTGCGGTACCGGTCGCCCTGGATGTCGCCGGCCCGGCGAAGCGCAGCGAGGAGCAGTTCGTGCCGGGACCCGAAGTAGTGGTTCAACACTCCGGTCGACCACCCGCTCTCCTCCGCCACCGCTCGCGTGGTGACGGCGGAGATCCCCTCCCGGGCGATCAACGCGAGGACGGCGTCGGCGAGCGCCAGTCTCCGCTCGTCGTGGTCGACGATCTTCGGCACGTTCTTTCCTCCCGCTCGTGCGCACTCACCCGCGTGCGCCGGTGTCACTCAGGCTATCGGTGCCGGGACCGGTACCGGGTCTTCCTCGGCCTTTCCCGACACCCGCGCGTTCCACACGGACATCACGTTCGCCGGGGTAGGTGCGGTGAACAGGCTGGTGGCCACGAACACCACCAGCGCGCTGACGAGTCCGACGTACACCGGCTCGTTCGCCATGACGTCGCCGACGACGAACATCGTCGCGATGGTCGCTACGGTGCCCACTGCCATGGCCGCCATCGCCGCGGTTCCCGTGGCGCGCTTCCAGACCAGTCCACCGAGGATGGGGACGAGGAGCCCGCCGACCAGGATGTCGTAGGCGATCGTGAGCGCGGAGACGATGTCGTTGATGAGCGCGGCGATCACGATGCTGACGAGGCCGATCACGATCACGTAGAGGCGGTTGCCGCGCACGTCGGCTTCCGGATCGGACGTGTCCAGTTCGGGGCGTGTGCGGCCGAAGATCTGGGCGACCAGCGGAAGGACGTCCTGCCGGGCGACCGTGGCGGTGGCGATCAGCGCGCCGGACGCGGTCGACATCATCGCGGCCACCGCGGCGGCGAGGACGATGCCGCTGAGACCGACGGGCAGGACATGGACGGCGACGTCGGCGTACACGTCGTCGGACGAACCGATGTCGGGCATGAGGGCCGACGCGGCCAGCCCGATCAGTGCGCCCGCGACGCCGTACAGCAGGCAGTAGACGCCGGCGGTGACGCCGCCCCACCGTGCGACCTCCGGCGACTTCGCGGTGAACACCCGCTGCCAGATGTCCTGTCCGATGAGGATGCCGAGTGTGTAGACGACGAAGAACGTGATGATGGTGCCGGTGCCGATGGTGCCGAGCCCGAGTGCCTGTTCGCCCACGCGCTCCTTGATGCCGGCGTACCCGCCCGCCTTGCTCCACGTGAACGGGAGGAGCAGGACGAAGACGCCGATGGTCTTGATGACGAACTGGACGACGTCGGTGAGCGTGATCGACCACATGCCGCCCATCGCGGAGTAGGCCACGACGATGAGGCCGCCGAGGACCACCGACAGGGTCCGGTCGAAGCCGAACAGCACGTTGAAGATGGTGGCGTAGGCGATCGTGGAGGTGACGGTGAGCATGAGGGTGTAGGCCATCATCACGAGACCGGACGCCCCGGTGGCGTCGATGCCGTACCGGAGTTTGAGCATCCCGGAGACGGTGTAGACCTTCAGGCGCTGGATTCGCGCGGCGAAGAGCAGGCTGAGCAGGAGGACACCGGCGGCGATCGATACGACCAGCCACATTCCGGAGATGCCGTACTTGTATCCGAGGCCGACGCCACCGACGGTGGAGGCGCCGCCGATGACGACCGCCGCCATCGTGCTGGTGTAGAGGAATCCGCCGAGGCGGCGGCCGGCGACGAGGTATTCGCTGGAGTTGCTCGCCCGGCGTTTGCCCCACCAGCCGAACGCGAGCATTGCGCCCAGGTAGATCAGGATGATGGTGATGTCCATGGTGCGTCCTTCACGTGTCCTAGCGGATCGGTGATGACGGGCGCGGTGGTCCCGTCGGTGCCGGTCTCGTCAGACCGTTGCCCTAGACGGTAGGAGAACATTGACGTGAAATAAATCACTTGATACAAATAATCACTTCAGAAAATCGTGAAGTAATGGTGCGAGCCAGCTCACACCCTGTTTTCGACCCCGCCGGAGGAGTGCGATGCGCAGCTCGCTGCCCGATCTGAAGCTCCTCCAGATCTTCGCGGCCGTCGTCCGCCACCAGGGGTTCGCGCCCGCGCAGCAGGAACTCGGACTGTCCGCCTCCGCGATCAGCACCTACATGAGCCAGCTCGAGCGCCACCTCGGCATCGTGCTGTGCCACCGCGGCCGCGGCGGCTTCGGTCTCACCAGCAAGGGCGAGCTCTACCACAAGGAATGCCTGCGCATCCTCGGCGAACTCGAAGGCTTCGAACGCTACGGCGCCGCGCTGCAGGGGGAGCTCAGGGGAACCCTCACCATCGGGGTTCTCGATTCCACCGTCACCGACGCCACCCTGCCGCTCGCCGACGTGATCGGCGTGTTCAGCAAGGACCACCCCGCCGTCTACCTCGACCTGAAGATCCAGACGCCGCACGAACTGCAGGTCGGCGTGCTCGACGACCGCATCGACGTCGCGGTCGGCGCGTTCGCCTCACCGATGAACGGCCTCGTCTCCCAGGCGCTGCACCGGGAGCAGCACTGGCTGTACTGCAGCGACAAGCACCCGCTGTTCAGCAGGAAGCGGGTGCCGCCGGAGGTCATCACGCAACAGCGGATGGTGACCCGCGGCTACTGGTCCGAGCAGGAACTCGCCCGCCAGGGGTTCCCGCAACCCTCGGCAACGGTGGAGAACATGGAAGCGCAGCTCATCCTCGTGCTGTCCGGCGCGTACATCGGATACCTGCCCGAGCACTACGCGGAGTACTGGGTGGACCGGAACCGGCTGCGTCCGATCCTGCCGGCGTCGTTCGGTTATCAGGCGCCGTTCTCGCTGATCTACCGGCGCGGCCGGGCCCGCGAGCCGATGGTCCTCACGTTCCGCGAGTTGGTCCGGACCAGCATGGGCAGCTGACCGCTGGTCACGGGGCCGGGGAGCCCAGTTCGGTCGACAGCGCACGGCAACGCTCGACGAGAACCAGACCGTGCTGCGCGCAGAGTGCGTCGTCGAGGCGGAACGTCGGCCCGACGACGCTCAGCGCGCCCACGATCCGCCCCACCGCGTCGTAGATCGGGGCCGCCACACCCGTCGAGTGGTCCTCGATGGTGTCGTGGGCGATCGCGTACCCCTCGCTGCGCAGGTCGCCCAGTAGCGCGGCGCCGACGGCCGTGCCCTGGAGCGGCACCGTCTGCCCCACCCATCCCATGTGCCGGATCGCGTGGGTGCCCTCGATCTGCGCGAGATACAGGGCGGTGCCCTTCGGGCCGTGGGTCGACAGGTACGTGGATTCGCGGGTTTCCTCCGCGATCGCGACCATCGCGGGCCGGGCCCGGGACAGCAGCTGGTTGTCGCTGATCGCCCGGGCGCCGATCTGGAGAAGTCGCGGCCCGGCCCGGTAGACGTTGTCGTCGCCGCGGACCAGGAACTCGCTCTGCTCCATGCTGCGGATCAGGCGCAGCGCGGTACTGGTGGCGAGACCGGCCGCCTTCGCGGCGTCGCCGAGCGTCAACCCGCCCTGCTCGGTGATCGCGCCGAGCAGTTCGAAGGTGCGGCTCGCGCTGCGGGTCACATCTCCGGGGGCCATGGGTCGTCTCCTGACGGTCGCGGGTGTCGGCGTGAATCTACCGCGACGCGATCTCGGACAGCAGGGGCTGCCGGTGTTCGTCGAGCAGTGGGCTGCGGCGGACCCCGGGGCGTGCGCTGTCGCCGAACACGACCGGCTGCCGGACGTAGTCGATCGTTCCCGCGACCGGATGATCGAACGACTCCACGAGTCCGCGGTGCCGGCTCTGCTCGGACGACAACGCTTGTTCGACGTTCCAGATCTCGGAGCTCGCCAGTCCGGCCGCGCCGAGGATCGCGACCACCTCGGCGACCGTCTTGTCCTTCGCCCAGATCTCGATCTCCGCGCGCAGTGCCGGTTCGTGATCGGTGCGGGACGTGTCGTCGGCGAAACGATTGTCGCCGAGAAGGTCTGCACGGTCCATGGTGTGGGCGAGCTTCTCGAATCCGGACCGGCTGGCGACGGCGAGCACGAACAGGCCGTCCGACGCCCGGTACGTGTCGAACGGGGTGGAGACCGGATGGCGATTACCCACGCCCATCGGCGCGACCCCCGATGCCTGCAACTGGCTGTGTGCGGTGGGGAGCATGGCCAGCATGCTGTCGAACATGGCGACGTCGAGGTGTTGCCCCACACCCGATTCCCGGGTGCCGACCAGGGCGGAACTGATGCCCCACGCCGCGAACAGTCCCGCGACGAGGTCGCCGAACGATTCGCCGAGCCGGGTCGGCCCGGATTCGGGGGAACCGGTGATGCTCATGACCCCCGACATCGCCTGCACGACGAGGTCGTAGGCGGCCGAACCCGCGAGCGGCCCGTCCTGCCCGAAGCCGGAGATGGACGCGTAGACGAGCCGGGGGTTGCGGGTGTGGACGGTCTGGTAGTCGATGCCGAGCCGGGCGGTCACCCCGGGCCGGAAGTTCTCGACGAGAACGTCCGCCGTGTCGAGGAGATCGAACAGCACCATCCGATCCGCGTCGTCCTTGAGATTCAGTGCCAGCGAGCGTTTTCCGCGATTCAGCACGTTGAAATAGATGCTCTCGCCGTCGCGGAACGGGCCCAGGTGCCGCGAGTCCTCGCCGGCGGCGGGTTCGATCTTGACGACGTCGGCGCCGGCGTCCGCGAGCAGCGCCGTGCAGTACGGTCCGGCCAGGACGCGGGAGAGATCGACGACGCGGATGCCGTCGAGGGGAGGCAGCGTAGGCATGACGGGCCCTTCTCAGAAGTCGGTCGAGCGCGGGGACGGTGCGTTGGAGGCGATGGTGAGCAACTGGATCTGCGAGGTGCCCTCGAAGATCCGGAGGATCCGGCAGTCGCGGTAGAGGCGTTCGATTTCGGATTCGCGCATGAAACCGGCACCGCCGTGAATCTGCACGGTCTGGTCGACGATCGAGAAGCAGGCCTCCGTGGCCACGTACTTCGACACGGACGCGGCGCGGCGCAGGTCGGCCCCGGCATCCTTCACGTCCGCCGCCCAGTCCGCGGTGACGCGGGAGGCGACGAGTTGCGCGTCGCATGCACCCAGTAGCAGCTGAATCGCCTGGAATTCGGCGATGGGGTGTCCGAACTGCTTGCGCTCGGCGGCGTAGGATCGGCCCAGTTCCCAAGCGCGCAGGGCGATTCCGTTGGCCATCGCCGCCACGTCGACGCGGGCGCGGTTGAGGGCGGTGAGCGCGATGTTGCCGCCGCGGCCCTCCGTTCCCACCACGGCGTCGTGGGGAAGCACCACGTCGTCGAGGTAGACGGTGTAGGTGGGGGCGGACCGGATGCCCAGCTTGTCCTGGGGCTCCGAGTAACTCACGCCGGGGGTGCCCTGAGGGAGGACGAACGCGGTGATGCCGCGGAAGCCTGCAGATGGATCGGTCTTGGCGAAGAGGACGACCAGATCGGCCTCCTTGGCGTTGGAGATGTACGTCTTCGAACCGGACAGGTGCCACCCGTCGTCCTCGCGCCGCGCCGTGGTGCGCATCGAGGCGATGTCGGAGCCGGCGTCCGGTTCGGTGAGGGCGAACCCGGCGAGCAGTTCACCGGACGCGAGCCGGGGCAGCCACCGGCGCTTCTGCTCCTCGGTTCCGCCGACGAGGATCGGCTCGAGCCCCAGGTAGTGCGCGGTGTAGATCGAGGCGAGGGCGGCGTCGGTGCGGGCCACCTCCTCGATGGCGATCAGCTGTGTCTTCGTGGACAGGCCCAGACCGCCGAACTCCTCGGGCACCGAGATGCCCATCAGGTCCTGTTCGCCCAGTCGCTTCACCAACTCCGCCGGGAACTCCCGCGTCTCGTCGCGGAACGCCGCGCCGGGATGGATCTCACGGTTGGCGAACCCACGCACTGTGGAGCGGAACTCGGCGGCATCGAGCAGCTGATCGGTCACGGAAACTCCTATCGAAAGATCAAATTGCCACCTAGTGAAATGGCAATGCCACTTGGTGGCATATCGACTATGAAGGAGACCGTCGGATTTGTCCAGGGGTGCCCGTGTCCACGGCACGGAAGGCGGGTACTCGACCCCGCACGGGCAGCGCACATCCCGCGCGGCACGGTAGAGGGAGGCATCATGCGCGCGATTGCACGAGGGATAGTCACCGCAGGAACGATGATCGGCGCCGTTCTCGCCGGCGCGGGGACGGGCCTGGCGGAACCCGCCGCCGTGCCGTCCGGCACCTATCAGGGAACGACCACCACGCCGGCGGGCGAGTTGATCTGGAAGGGCAAGACGTTCCAGGGCGGCACGGTCGTCAACAACTTCGCGTTCGGTCTGACCGGACTCGCGGGCACGACCTCGCAGGACGGGAACGGAGACACCGTCATCGATTACAGCCCATCGGGTCTGGGCTTCCTGACCGACAGGATGTCCCCCAACGCAGACGGGACCTACACCGGGTCCGTGTACGTCAACGGCAACCAGGTGGGAAGCTTCGGCCTCTCGAGATAGCTGTCCCGGGGCCTACTGCGACAACGAGGCCGCACCGCTCGGGTGCGACCTCGTCGTCATAGTGTCATCTGCGACATCGTCACAGTGTCATGTGCGACATCGTCACAGTGTCATGTGCGACATCGTCACAGTGTCATCGGGGCGTCGGTCAGACGGCCCGGACATTCTGGGCCTGCGGGCCCTTCTGGCCCTGTCCGACCTCGAATTCCACCCGCTGGTTCTCCTCCAGCGACTTGTAGCCGCTGCCCGAGATCTCGGAGTAGTGAACGAACACGTCCGCGCTGCCGTCGTCCGGCGCTATGAATCCGAAGCCCTTCTCGCTGTTGAACCACTTCACAACACCCTGCGCCATACCGTTCACTCCCTGCAGTTGCCGCCCGGGAACTCACATCGAGATCCCGTTCGCGTGGATATATCCTGTCATCAAGGCGCGCGTGCTTCCAGTGGTACGCCCACGATTCCTTCGGATCCTGGGCGCCGTACCAGGTCTGCGGAAGAAATTTTCCTCGACAACCGATGATTCTGCCCGTCGGCGGCGGTCCTACCTGCGACCGAGAATCACCACCCCGAACGAGGAGAACTCGATGAATCCCACATCGACCGCCACCGCCGATGCCCGGACCCTCGACGTCCCCGGTGCCAGGCTGTACTACGAGGTACGGGGCACGGGCCCCGTCGTCGTGCTCGTCGGCGCCCCGATGGACGCCGACTCCTGCGCGCCCGCCGCCGATCTGCTCTCGTCCGACTACACCGTGCTCACGACGGACCCGCGGGGCATCCACCGCAGCCCGGTCGACGACCGCGACCGCGATTCGACCCCCGAGATGCGCGCCGACGACCTCGCCCGGCTCCTGATGCACCTCGACGCAGGCCCGGCCGTGGTGTTCGGCTCCAGTGGCGGCGCCGTCAGCGCGCTCGCGCTCGTGCAGGCGCACCCCGAGCTGGTCCACACCGTGATCGCCCACGAGCCGCCGCTGGACGAGCTCCTCGCCGACCGCGAGCAATTGCGGGTGAAGACCGACGACATCATCGACGCGCACCTCGCCGGGGACGTCATGGGGGCGTGGAGGAAGTTCCTGGCCCTGGCGAACATCCACCTGCCCGAGGAGGTGTTCCAGCAGATGTTCGCGGGCGAACGGGATCCGCAGACCGAGGCCGACGACTACTTCCAGCACGCGCACATGCTGCGCCCGACCACCCGCTGGTGCCCGGACATCACCGCCCTGCGCTCGGCCCCCACCCGCGTCGTAGTCGGGATCGGCGAGGAGTCCGGTGGTCAGCTCTGCGACCGTACGTCGCGGGCGCTCGCCACCGAACTGGGCGTCGATCCCACAATGTTCCCCGGCGGCCACATCGGCTTCGCCGAGGACCCGGCCTCGTTCGTCACCCGTCTGCGCGCCGTGCTGCGGGAGCGCTGAGCGGACGGTTCCGGGCGACCTCAGCGGACGGTTCCGGGCGACCTCAGCGGACGATGGGAACCCGCTTCGTGACGATCCGATGGATCAACCGGGCCGCGGTGCGGGCGGTGCGGTTGTCGATGTCGAACGACGGATTGAGTTCGGCCACATCGCACACGGCGAGCTTGCCACTGGCGGCGACGGCGTCGCAGACGAATTGGATCGTCTCCGCAGGCACGCCGTACGCGGCGGGAGCGCTCACTCCCGGTGCGACGGCGGCGGGAAGGACGTCGAGGTCGATGGTGAGGTAAACGAGATCGACGTCCGACAGGAACTCGCTGACGAAGACGGCCACCCGGTGCCGGTCGGAGACCGAGCAGTCGTCGTCCAGGAGGTACCGGACGTCGTATCCGCGTGCGGTGTCGAACAGCGCGGTGGTGTTGCTCGGCTGGCTGATGCCGAGCACGGAGTACTGCAGGGCGGTGCCCGCCGCGTGCTCCTGTTCGAGGATCTGCCGGAACGGTGTGCCCGAACTGGGGACCGGATCGGACCGCAGGTCGAAGTGGGCGTCCAGGTTCAGGATCCCGATCCGCCGCTTGGGTGTGCGGACGGCTGCCTGCGCCAGACCGAGGTACGTGCCGTAGGCAACCTCGTGGCCGCCGCCGAGGACCACCGGGAACTGGCCGGCGTCGAGGGTCGCGGCCACCACGGCGCCGAGAGCCATCTGCCCGGCTTCGAGGCGGTTGTCGGTGACCGCGACGGTGCCGGCGTCGTACGCGCGGAGCGGCTCGGCGAGCGCCATCGACGCCAGCGCGGCCCGCAGCGCGTCCGGCCCGCGGGCCGCCCCGCGGCGACCCTTGTTCCGCTCCACGCCCTCGTCGCTCGAGAAGCCGACGAACACGCAGGCGCCGGGTTCGGAGTCGTCGTGAAGTGGCGTGACCGCCTGGTGCCAGCGGAGGTGGTGACTCGACGTGCCGTCCACCCTGCCGATCCAGGGGGGTGGGGGAATCAGCAGGTTCTCCATCATCGCAGGGCCCTCGCTTTCTCGTGACCGGTGTGCGCGGACCAGGCGAGTTCGCCGCCCCGCCACACATCGCGGACCAGGGGGACGCCGGGCCGGTAGGCCAAGTGTAGGTACGACGGTGCGTCGAGGGCGAGGGCATCGGCCCGCGCTCCGGGGCGCAGGACCCCGACGTCGGCACGTTGCAGTGCCCGGGCACCGCCCGCGGTCGCCGCCCAGACGGCTTCGTCCGGGGTCATGTGCATGTCCCGCACCGCGATCGCGATGCAGAACGGCAGGCTGGTGGTGTAGCTGGTGCCGGGGTTGCAATCCGCACCGAGCGCCACCGTGACCCCCGCGTCGAGCAGGGCCCGGGCGTCCGGGTACTTGTTCCGGGTCGAGAAATCCGCACCGGGCAGGAGAGTGGCCACCGTCGAACTCTGTGCCAGCGCATCGATGTCGGCCTGCGTGGTGTAGCAGACGTGGTCGACGGACGCGGCCCCCAGTTCGACGGCGAGCTGGACTCCGGGGCCCTCGCGGAGCTGGTTGCCGTGGACGCGGGGGATGAGCCCCTTCGCCATTCCGGCGGTGAGAACCGCGTGTGCCTGATCACGGTCGAACGCGCCGGTCTCGCAGAACACGTCGATCCATTTCGCCTGCGGTGCACAGGCGTCGATCATCTCCGCGCACACCATGGCGACGTAGTCGTCGGCGCGTCCCGCGTACTCCGGCGGCGGAACGTGAGCGGCGAGCAGCGTCACCTCGTCGGTGAGGGACGCCGCGATCGTCGTGCTGCGCAGTTCGTGCGCGACCGTCTGCCCGTACCCGGTCTTGCACTCCACGGTGGTGCTGCCCGACCGCAGGGACTCGTCCAGCAACCGCCGCGTGTTCGCCTCGAGCTGTTCGTCGGTCGCGTTCCGCGTCGCCTCGATCGTGTTGCGGATACCTCCCGCCGCGTACGGCTGTCCCGCCATGCGCGCCGCGAATTCCTCCGCGCGTTCCCCGCCGAACACGAGGTGCGAGTGGCTCTCCACGAAGCCCGGCAGCACCGCCCTGCCGTCGAGATCGTGCCCGACGTCCCCGGCCGGCGCCGAGTCGGCGCGGCCGACCCAGGCCACCACGCCGCCGTCGAAGACGACGGCGGCGTCGCGGATCAGCCCGAGCGGACCTTCCCCCACTGTCGGGTCGTTGGTCACCAGGGTGCCGATGCCGGTCAGCACTGTGGAGCGGGAGGTGTTCGCTGTCACTGCTGTTCCTTCCAGTGGTTCGAAAATACGGTCGCTCGGGCCTGCGGTCATCCTTCGGACATCGGCACGCGCACGCCGCGCTCCTTGGCGACGTCGATCGCGTGGTCGTATCCGGCGTCGGCGTGCCGGATGACGCCCATGCCGGGATCGTTGGTCAGGACCCGCTCCAGCTTCTCGGCGGCCAGATCGGTGCCGTCCGCGATGCACACCTGACCGGCGTGGATGGACCGTCCCATGCCGACGCCGCCGCCCTGGTGGATGGACACCCACGACGCCCCCGACGCGGTGTTGACGAGTGCGTTGAGCAGCGGCCAGTCGGCGATCGCGTCGGAGCCGTCGAGCATCGACTCGGTCTCGCGGTACGGGGACGCGACGGATCCGGAGTCGAGGTGGTCGCGGCCGATGGCGACGGGCGCGGACAGCTCGCCGGACGCCACCATCTCGTTGAACTTCAGGCCGGCCTTGTGCCGTTCGCCGTAACCGAGCCAGCAGATCCGGGCCGGCAGGCCCTCGAACGCCACCTTCTCGCCCGCCATCGTGATCCAGCGCTTGAGGTGCTCGTTCTCGGGGAACAGTTCGAGGATCGCCTTGTCGGTGGCGGCGATGTCCTTCGGGTCACCCGACAGCGCGGCCCAGCGGAACGGGCCGAGGCCCTCCTCGAACAGCGGACGGATGTAGGCGGGCACGAATCCGGGGAAGTCGAACGCGCGGTAGTAGCCGGCCTTGCGGGCCTCGTCACGGATGGAGTTGCCGTAGTCGAACACCTCGGCACCCTTGTCGAGGAAGCCGACCATCGCGGCGACGTGCCGTGCCATCGACGCGCGGGAGTCCTCGGTGAACTTCACCGGGTCCTTGTCGGCCATCGCCTTCATGTCGGCGAAATCGACCCCGAGCGGCAGGTACGACAGCGGGTCGTGTGCCGACGTCTGGTCGGTGACGATGTCGATGGGGGCGTTCATGGCGAGCAGTTCGGGGAAGATCTCCGCGGCGTTGCCTTCGAGGCCGATCGACAGCGGGCGCTTCGCGTCGCGGGCCTCGATCGCGAGACGCAGGGCGTCGTGGATGTCGGTGGCCTTGGTGTCGAGGTACTTGTGCGCGATCCGGCGGTCGATGCGGGTGACGTCGCAGTCGACGCAGATCGCGACGCCGTCGTTCATCGTCACGGCGAGGGGCTGGGCGCCGCCCATGCCGCCGAGCCCGGCCGTCAGCGTGATGGTGCCCGCGAGCGAACCGCCGAAGCGCTTCCGGGCCACCGCGCCGAACGTCTCGTACGTGCCCTGCAGGATGCCCTGCGTGCCGATGTAGATCCACGACCCGGCCGTCATCTGCCCGTACATGATCAGGCCGAGGGCGTCGAGCTTGCGGAACTCCTCCCAGTTGGCCCAGTCGCCCACCAGGTTCGAGTTCGCGAGGAGGACTCGGGGCGCCCACTCGCTGGTGCGGAACACGCCCACCGGCTTTCCGGACTGCACCAGCATCGTCTCGTCGGACTTCAGGGTCTTCAACGTCCGGACCATCGCGTCGAACGCCTCCCAGCTGCGCGCGGCCTTGCCGGTGCCGCCGTAGACGACGAGGGAGTCGGGATGCTCGGCGACCTCGGGGTCGAGGTTGTTCATCAGCATGCGCAGGGCGCCTTCTTGCTGCCAGCCGAGTGTCGTCAGTTCGGTGCCGCGGGGCGCCGACACGTGGCGGGGTCCGGAAACCGGAGGCGTCGTGGTGGTCATGTCGTGTACTCCTTGATGGTCGAACGAGGAAGAGGGAAAAGTCTGGGTGTCAGCGTGATTCACAGTCGCGAATCCGCCATGGCGGTACTAGCCGGATAGATCATCGACGGGGGTGGGTTGCTGCTGCGCCGCGCGAGCGGGTAGTAGATGGCGCCGGTGAAGACGATGCCGACGATCCACGAGATGTCCGCGCCGCCCAGCATTTCCGTGACGGGTCCGGTGTAGAGCTTCTGGGCGAGGAATGGGATCTGCGCGAGAACGCCGACGGTGTAACAGATCATCGCCGTCTTGTTCCAGCGGCCGTAGCGGCCCGCCGGGTCGTACAGCGCCGGAATGTCCACGCGCTCCTTGGAGATGAGGTAGTAGTCGATCAGGTTGATGGCGCTCCAGGGAGTGAAGACCATCAGCAGCACGAGGACGAAGTTCTTGAAGTTGTTGAGGAAGTCGGCGCTGGCGCCGATCGCGATGAGCATCGAGATCGCGACGAACCCGATGATGTACAGGGTGCGGGCCCGGGACGAGATGCGCGACTGTCCGTTGAAGGCGGTCACCGTGGTGAGGATCGACATGAACCCGCCGTAGGCGTTGAGGCAGTTGACGGTGAGCTTCCCGACCAGGATCACCAGGTAGATCATCAGGGCGATCGCGGCGGGTCCGGCGAGTTCGCCGATGAAGCCGACCTGGTCGCTGAGGAACGCATCCCCGGCCACGGCGGCGACGAGTGCGCCCAGCGTCATCGACCACTGCGAGCCGATCACGCTGCCCGCGAACGTCGACCAGAACGTCTTGCGCTCGCTCGTCGAGCGCGGCAGGTAGCGGGAGTAGTCCGCGACGTACGGTCCGAACGTCAGCTGCCAGCCGGCGCCGAGCGAGATCGCGAGGAGGAACGTGACGATGTCGAAGCCCTTGTTCCCGACGAACGCGGCCACGTCGTACTCGGCGAACAGGCGAAACGCGAGGTAGGTGAATCCGATGATGCCCACGACGGTCGCGATCTTGCCGACCACATGGATGAGTTTGTATCCGGTCACCGCCACGAACGCGGTCATCGCGCCGAAGATGAGGATGCCGACCGTCGGGTTGTCGATGTGGAGGATCTCGTTCACGGCCTGACCTGCGAGCACGCTGCCGGTGGCGGCGAAACCGAGGTACATCAGGACGACGAGGATCAGCGGCAGCACGGCGCCCAGAACGCCGAACTGGGCCCGGCTCGAGATCATCTGGGGCAGGCCGAGGCGCGGTCCCTGGGCGGAGTGCAGCGCCATGACGGCACCGCCGAAGAGATTGCCGATCAGCAGGCCGACGATGGCCCACAGCGCGTCGGCGCCGAAGACGACCGCGAGGGCGCCGTCGACGATCGCGGTGATCTGCATGTTGGCGCCGAACCAGAGCGTGAACTGGCTGCGCGGAGATCCGTGGCGCTCGTCGTCCGGAACGACGTCGATGGTGCGACGCTCCGGCGCGAGGCTGATCTCGGGAGGTCCCTCGTGTGTCATAGGCCTGTTTGTCTCTCTGTGACGAGTCCGGCGCTGCTGGGTCGGTCCCGGGTGCTCTATCCCATGTCCTGAATCCAGTGTGCTCTGACTCACGTTTTTTATCGCCTTAGATGTATAGTCCTGTATAGACAACCCCCTGTCAAGCGTTCTCCAAGGACCCAGCCGAGAGGCGTGCCGGCCCGCCATTGCACCAGTCGGGAGTGTCGATGCTTCCGACGGAAGGTACTGACATGAGAGTAATTTCGACGTCCTCACATTCGCTCGAGCGCGATGAACAGCAGTTTTCCGCTCCGGAAGCGCCCCAGCGTTTCCGCGACCTCTACCTCCGCACCGCCGGTCATCCCACCGCCGACGGCGCAGATCCGCAGGCGCGTGATCGCATCGCGAACACGCATCTCGAGACCGGGCGACACCGGAACCCCGGGACCGCGGTGGTGCGCGGAATCGACGCCGCAGACCCCAGCGGGATCGGGCCCGCGGTGCAGATCGTCACCGACGACATGGCACTGCTCGTCGAATCGGTACTGCTGACCGCGGCCAGGGTCGGCGCCCCGATCGAGGAGGCGCTGCATCCTGTCCTCGTCGCCCGCCGCGCGGAGTCGGGCACCCTCACCGACCTCTCGCCTGTGAGCGACTCGGGGACGACGGAGTCGTGGATTCACGTGGGACTGCGCTCCGACACCGCGGACTCCGTCGTCGCGGCACTGGTCGAGGCGTTGCACACCGTCCTCGCCGACGTGCGCCGGGTGGACCGGGATCTGGCGCGCATGCGCGAACTGCAGATCCAGGTCTCCGAACACCTCGACTCGCAGACCGGGCAGGACTCGCTGTCCGAAGAAGTCCGCGAGGCCGCCGACTTCCTGCGGTGGTGCGAGGCGGGCAACTTCACCGTCCTCGGGTACGCGCGGTACTGCGCCGACGGCGCACCCGAGGAGAGTCTCGGCGTGCTCCACGACCGCGAGGGTGATCGGGCGCCGGCCACGGAACCCGGTCCCGTCCTGGCGATCGGGCAGGCGGCGCTTCCGGTGTCCGTGCACCGGTCGTCGTACCCGTCGGTGGTCGGGGTTCGGGCCGGAGGAGTGGAGCACCGCTTCGTCGGCGCGTTCACCCCGGCGGGCAGGCACGAGAACGTCCTGGACATCCCGGGTGCGGGACGCCGGGTGCGGGCCCTGCTCGACCGTGCCGGTTTCGACATCGACTCGTTCTCCGGGCAGGCCGTGCTGCAGGTCGTGCAGGCGCTGCCGCTGACCGAGTTGTTCGCGGCGAGCCCGGATTCGCTGCATTCGGCCCTCACCGAGGTCGCCGGCATCACCGCGCGCGAGCACATTCACCTCTTCCTGCGCACGGACGTCCCGGGCGACAGCATGTCGGCGCTGGTGTTCATTCCCCGTGATCGGTACAACACGCGGACGCGTCTGGCGACCCAGCGCGTCCTGCTGGACGAACTGGACGGCACCGCAGTCGAATACACCACGAACGTGTCCGAGTACCCGCTGGCGATGGTGCACTTCACGATGCGGGTCCCGGCGGACACCGAGGTGACGGACACCCGGCGACTGGAGATCCAGCGTCGGATCTCCCGGGCCTGCCGGACCTGGGACGACCGGTTTCACGACGAACTCGCCACCGCCGAGCGCGAACTCCTCGCGCACTATTCGGAGCACTTCCCGGAGGTGTACAAGCACGACTTCGACGCCCGGCGCGCCCACGCCGATCTGGTGGTGTTCGAGAGGCTGACGGACGGCGCGATCGACACGCAGCTCGACGCGAACGGGCCGGACTGGCGCTTCACCTTCTTCGTCGGCGGTGCATCCGCCTCGCTCAGCGATGTTCTCCCGATCCTGCAGAGCATGGGCGTCGCGGTCCTCGACGAGCGGCCCTACACGGTCGCGAACAGTCGCGGAACGGTGTGCTGGATGTACGAGTTCAGGATCCGCTACGCGTCGCCGGGGCCGGTGGACGACGCGCTGCCGCGCCGCTTCACGGAGACCTTCGCCGCGGCCTGGGCATCTCGCGCCGAGACGGACAGCTTCAACGAACTCGTACTCCGCGCGGGCCTGGACTGGCGTGAGGTGGAGGTGCTGCGGGCATACGCGCGGTACCTCCGGCAGGGTGGATTCCCCTACAGCCAGAACCACATCGCGACGGTCCTCGGTGATCATCCGGAGATCTCCCAGGCGCTGATCCGGCTGTTCGCCGCGAGGTTCGATCCGGACGGCACTGATCCGGACGGCACTGAGGAGTGCGGCAAACTGATCGCCTCGCTGGAAGCGGCGATCGGCGACGTGCTCGGCCTGGACGCCGACCGCATCCTGCGCGCCTACCTGAACGTGGTCCTGGCGACGCTGCGCACCAACCGCTACGCCCGCCCGGGCCGGGAACGTCAGGTCCTGTCGTTCAAATTCGATCCGCAGCGGATCCCGGAACTGCCGCAGCCGCGGCCCCGCTTCGAGATCTACGTCTACTCGCCGTGGGTCGAGGGCGTGCACATGCGGTTCGGCGCCGTGGCGCGCGGAGGCCTGCGGTGGTCCGACCGCAAGGAGGACTTCCGCACCGAGGTGCTCGGCCTGGTGAAGGCGCAGGCGGTCAAGAACTCGGTGATCGTGCCGGTCGGCGCGAAGGGCGGGTTCGTCGTCGCGCGCCCGCCCGCTCCCACCGGCGACCCGCTCCGCGATCGCGACGCCCAACGCGCCGAAGGCGTTCGCTGCTACCGCAGTTTCATCAGCGGACTGCTGGACGTCACCGACAACGTGGACCTCGCGACCGGTGCCGTGATCCCGGCGCCGCGGGTGGTGCGGCACGACGGCGACGACACGTACCTCGTCGTCGCCGCGGACAAGGGCACCGCGACGTTCTCCGACATCGCCAACGACGTTGCCGCACAGTACGGGTTCTGGCTGGGTGACGCATTCGCGTCGGGTGGATCCGTCGGCTACGACCACAAGGCGCTCGGCATCACCGCCCGGGGCGCGTGGGAGAGCGTGAAGCGGCACTTCCGCGAAATGGGTGTCGACACCCAGTCGCAGGAATTCACGGCCGTCGGGATCGGCGACATGAGCGGCGACGTGTTCGGCAACGGAATGCTCGCGAGCCCGCACATCCGGCTCGTCGCCGCATTCGATCACCGGCACGTGTTCCTCGACCCGAACCCCGACGCAGCCACATCGTTCGCGGAACGGGAACGGCTCTTCGCGCTGCCGCGGTCGTCGTGGGCGGACTATGCGCCCGGCCTGATCAGCGCAGGCGGCGGTGTGTGGGAACGGTCGAGGAAGAGTGTTCCGATCAGCGAGGAGGCGCGGCGCGCACTCGGACTGAGCCCCGGGACCACCGAACTGTCCCCACCGGACCTCGTCCGCGCGATCCTGCAGGCACCGGTGGATCTGCTGTGGAACGGCGGCATCGGAACATACGTGAAGGCGGCCACCGAAACCCATCTCGACGTGGGGGACAAGGGGAACGACGGCGTCCGCGTCGACGGTGCCGACGTCCGGGCCCGGGTGGTCGGTGAGGGCGGCAACCTCGGCTTCACCCAGCTGGGACGCATCGAATTCTCCCGCACCGGAGGGCGAATCAACACGGACGCTCTCGACAACTCGGCGGGCGTGGACTGCTCCGACCACGAGGTCAACATCAAGGTTCTGCTCGACGCCCTGGTCAGCGGCGGCCGTCTCGCAGCCGACGACCGTACGGGTCTGCTCGCCGAGATGTCCGGGGAGGTGTCGCGTCTCGTGCTCTCCGACAACGTCGCCCAGAACGACGTGCTGGGCACGTGCCGGGCCGACGCAACCGCATCCCTCACGGTGCACGGACGGCTCATCGGCCATCTGGAAGGCCGCTACGGTCTGGACCGCGCCATCGAGGTGCTGCCGTCCAGGAAGGAGATCGCCGCCCGGGAGCGCGCGGAGACGGGACTCACCTCGCCCGAACTCGCGACCCTGATGGCACACGTGAAGCTGGCGCTGAAGTCGGACCTGCTGGCCGGCGACCTGCCCGACAGCCCGGCTTTCGCGGACGCCCTCGCCGGGTATTTCCCGCGCAGGCTCCGGGAGTCCTTCGGCGACGCCATCGGCGACCATCCGCTGCGCCGGGAGATCGTCGCGACGGTCCTCACCAACGACGTCGTCGACAACGGCGGCATCACCTACGCGTTCCGGCTGGGCGAGGAGGCCGGAGCGAGCAGCGCCGACGCCGTGCGGGCGTTCGCGGTGGTGTCGGCCGTGTTCGACCTGCCGTCGCTCCGGCGCGACATCCGGGACGCCGACCTCGACGCCGCGCTCTCGGACGACCTCACGCTGTTCACCCGGCGGCTGCTCGACCGGGCGTCGCGATGGATGCTGACTCGCAGGCCCCAGCCGCTCGCGGTCGGGGCGGAGATCGCCCGATTCCGTGACCGCGTCGCGGACCTGACACCGCGCGTCGCGGGCTGGCTCTGCGGTGAGGACGCGGAGAACCTCCGGAGTCGCACGGCCGCGCTGGTGGCCCGTGGTGTCCCCGCGGACCTGGCCGGGCGGGTGCAACTGCTCCTGGACCGGTTCGCGTTGCTGGACATCGTCGAGATCGCCGACATCACCCAACGCGATCCCCGCGAAGTGGCCGAGGTGTACTACCGGCTCGGGGAGTGCCTCGGGTTGGTGCACCTCCTGGTGGGGGTCTCGCAGCTGGGACGGGGAACCCGGTGGAACGCGCTGGCCCGGTTGTCGTTGCGCGACGAGTTGTACGACACGGTCCGGGCACTGTGCCTCGACGTGATCTCGGGCAGTGAAGTGGTGGACACGGCGGAGCAGAAGATCGGGGAGTGGGAGGACCGCAACGCGGCCCGGCTGGCGCGCGCCCGGCACACGCTCGACGCGGTCACGGAGTCGGGGGAGCACGACCTGGCGGCCCTCTCCGTCGCGACCAGGCAACTCCGCAGCATGGTGAGGTGACACCGGGCGCACCCGCGATGAGGGCTTACCCGTGCAGTCGGCCGATAGACTGCAACGGCCGACTGCACGGGAAGTTCATCGGTGTTGCAGAGGGATGGGTGTCAGTGGTGGTGGAGATCGCAGTAGTCGACGCGGAGCTTGCTGCGTTGTACAACGGACCGGGGACGGAGTCGGCCCCGGCGTACGAGCGCGTCAAGCAGTTGATCGTGTCGCAGATCAACGCCGGCCGCTGGCAGGAGGGCGATCAGTTGCCCTCGGAGAATCAGCTCGTCGGCGCTCTCGGCCTCTCCCGCATGACCATCAACCGCGCGCTGCGCGAACTCAGCGCCGAGGGTCTCGTGGTGCGCCTGATGGGTGTGGGGACGTTCGTGGCGGCCACGAAGACGGCGTCGTCTCTGTTCGAGGTCAAGAACATCGCGGACGAGATCCAGCAACGCGGACACCGCCATCGAACCGAAGTGGTGTACGTGCGTGAGGAAGACGCCGACCCGGCGAACGCCTTCATCCGGGATTCGATCCGCGGCAAGGTGTTCCACTCCCTGATGATCCACTACGAGGACGACACACCGATCCAGCTCGAAGACCGGTTCGTCAATCCCGCCGAGGCGCCCGGGTATCTCGATCAGGACTTCACCCAGCAGACGCCCAATCACTATCTGAGCGTGGAGGCTCCCCTGACGAGGGGCGAGCACGTGGTCGAAGCGATCCTCGCGTCACCCGAGGAATGCCGGCTCCTCCACATCGAGCGCGCCGAACCGTGCCTGATGATCCGGCGCCGCACGTGGTCCTCGCGAGGCCTCGTCAGTGCCGCGCGTCTCGTCCACCCCGGGTCCCGGAATCGGCTCGAAGGGACGTTCGGGACCGGCTGACCGGGGTAGATACCGAACCGGAGGCTCACGCCCGCACGTCCTTCGTCTGCGGTGCGGGCCAGGTGAGGCGGCCCGAGTGGATGTCGGAGATCGTCGACGCGATCCAGGCGAGTTCGCCCCGCGCCGCGTGGAGTGCGTAGTCCGCTTCGACGACGAACAGCGCAGGCACTCCGTCGTCGAGCGCTCGGGTGTGCCGTGCCTGGTCGGATTCGATTCTCGCGGTAAGTCGTTCGGCGCGTTCGGTGAGCGCGTCCACGGCGCCCTCGCGTCCCAGCGCGCCGAGGTAGCTGATCGCCGCGAAGAACGGGGAGAACTCTCGTGCGGCACTGCGGATCTGGAGGTCGAGTCGGCTCACGAGTTCCGCGTGCCCGGCCTCGGTGAGGGCGTAGACGGTGCGGGCGGGCCGACCTTCCCGTTGCGCACGTTCGTGTTCCTCGATCCAGCCCGCCGAGGCGAGGGCCGCGACCACATTGTTCAGCGAGCCGCGATTGAGCGGCCACTGGCCCTCCTCGCTGCGCTCGCGCAGCGTGACTTCCACCTGGTACGGGTGCATCGGCGATTCGAGGAGCAGGCCGAGCACCGGCAGGACGAGGGGATTGTCGAGAGTGCGCGCAGGCATGATCGAAATATATCAGTCTAAATAAACTATGACGAAGTGCGCGGTTCGGACGCCGCGACCTCGCCTTTGTCACGATTGGGTCACGGCCCGCTACGGTGGATCGTTGACCACGACGCCGATCATGAAAGAACAAATTCTTGTTACAGAGTGAATCGCAGTTCAGGGCTTATCGTCTCCACGCCGTCGCGCTCCTCGTGGGCGTCCTCTCCTTGGGGGCGGTGGCCTACCGAGAGTTCGATGCGGCGACGGGCTACCTGATGGACCTCTCCGTGTTCCGCGACGCCGGCTACGCCTTCGTCAGCGGCCTGCCGCTCTACTCCGCGGACTTCCCGAGCAGTTCCGGGTTCAGGTTCATCTACGCACCCTTCGCGGCGATCCTCTTCGCGCCGATGGCGGAGATCGACCCCGCGGTCCTGCAGGCGCTGTGGTGCGCCCTCAACCTCGGACTCGTGTGGTGGATGGTCAAGGTGGCGCTGTCGAAGCTCGACGTCGCACGCCCCGAACTTCTCGCTCTGCTGTCGATGGGCCCGGTACTTCTCCTCGAGCCGATGCGCTCGAACTTCGACTTCGGTCAGATCAACATCATTCTGATGGCGCTCGTGGTCGCCGACTGCACCGGTGTGATCCCGAAGCGGTTCCGCGGAGTCGCGATCGGTCTCGCCGCGGCCGTCAAGATCACCCCGGCGGCCTTTCTGCTGGTCCTGCTCGTCCGCCGCGACTTCCGCTCGATCGGACGATCCCTCGCCACGATCCTGGTCACCGTCGGCCTCGGCTTCTGGCTGCTGCCGCAGTCGTCGGTGTGGTTCTGGACCACCGAATTCTTCGCCACCGGCCGTGCGGGGGCACCCGACTTCTTCCGCAACCAGGCCGTCACCGGCGTCATCGCCCGGCTCGGGGCGGAGGGCCGCCTGGCCAGCATTCTCTGGGTGCTCAGCGCAGCCGTCATCGTGTCCGCCGCGGCGTGGTCGGCGTACCGCTTCACCCGGTCCGGTGAGCACCTGATCGCGCTGTCGGTCGTGGCCCTGGCATCCCTGCTCGCCGCGCCGTTCGCCGTCACGCACCACTGGGCATACAGCATCCTGTTGATTCCGATTCTGATCGCACCGCAGTACCGCAGCTGGCGTCCGCTGATCGGCGCCGCGACCCTGATCTTTCTGATCGGCCCGAACTTCGTCCTGCAGTCCTCGTCGTCCGGCTGGGTGGAGGCGGCCGTGCGTGAGGTGATCGGAAGCTCGCAGTGCCTCATCGCGCTGGTCCTGCTCGGCGCGGCAGTCGTGGCCGCGCGGTCCCGCACCCCGCTCCCGGACGTCGAGACGGACGCCGTGCCCGCGGACGAAGACGCGCTGGAGCCCGCCCGCAGCTGAGGCCGCGCTACCCCGACGGGCGAATGTACCTTCCGGCGCCTCAGATGCGCCGAAAGGTACATTCGCCCAGCGCCGAGGATCCGCGACGAGGGCGGTGCGGCGCTATCGTCGAGTCATGTGCCGAAACATCACCGAGCTGCGCGGACTCGAACCGGCTGCCACCGCGGAGGAGATCGAGGCGGCGGCGCGTCAGTACGTGCGGAAGGTCAGCGGAATCCAGAAGCTGTCGGACGCCAACCGTGAGCCCTTCGAGGAGGCGGTAGCCGTCGTCACCGAGGCCACCACGAAGCTGCTCGCGGCACTGCCGCCGCGGAAGCAGCCGCCGCAGACGGTGCCCCCGCTGCGACGGCCGGAGGTCCGGGCGCGCATCGCGGCGAAGGCCGCGTCATCCAGCTGAGCGCGGCGAAGGCCGCGTCATCCAGCTGAGCGCGGCGAAGGCCGCCGCCACCCCCTAGCCGGACGAACGGGACGCTCGTTGCGTCAGATCGGACGAGCGTCCCGTTGGTTCAGGCGCGCAGGGCGCTGAGTGCGTCGATGCGTTTGATCGCGTCGGCGATTATGCCGTCGATGAGGTCCTTGCATGTGGGCAGGTCGTCGAGCAGTCCCACGACCTGTCCGGAGGCGAGGACGCCGGCGTGGGTGTTGCCTTCGACGAGCCCGGCCTTGAGCAGCATCGGGGTGTTGGCGGCCATGATGATCTGCTGCCAGGTGCGGTCGCTGGACTTTTTCATGGCGAGGCCGTCCTTGACGAGCGTCGACCATTTCATGCCGGTCATGGCCTTGAACTTGGACGCGTTGCGGGCGGCCGCGACGAGGCCGCGGACGTTGCCGGAGTGTTCGAGGCTGTTGACGAGGTCGGTGTTGAGGACCCGGTGGGGCATGCCGTCGACCTTGCGGGAGACGGTGGTGTCCTGCAGTCCCCGGGCGAGGTATTGCTGTTTGACGGAGTCGGGGACCGTCGATTCCTGGGTGAGCAGGAAGCGGGTGCCCATCGCGATGCCGGCGGCGCCGTAGGCGAGGGCGGCGGCGAGTCCGCGTCCGTCGTAGAAGCCGCCCGCCGCGATGACGGGGATGTCGACGGCGTCGAGCACCGACGGCAGCAGCAGTGTGGTGGCCACGGGGCCGGTGTGCCCGCCGCCCTCGCCGCCCTGCACGATCACCGCGTCGGCGCCCCACGAGGCGACCTTCTTTGCGTGTTTGGCGGCGCCGATCGACGGGATGACCACCACGCCGGCGGCTTTCAGCTTCGCGATCAGTTCCTGCTTCGGTGCCAGCGCGAACGACGCGACGCGCACGTTCTCCCGGATGAGCAGGTCGATGCGTTGCGGGGCGTCGGAGGCGTCGGCGCGGATGTTGACCCCGAATGGTTTGTCGGTGAGGGTCTTCGTCTTCGCGATCGCCGATTCGAGTTCGGTGTAGGTCATCGTCGCCGATGCCAGGATGCCGAGACCGCCGGCGTTGGCGGTGGCGGCGACGAGCCGCGGTCCGGCCACCCAGCCCATCCCGGTCTGGACCACCGGGTGCTCGACGCCGACCAGCTCGGTCAGCGTGGTGCGGAGCGTGCTCATACCGACACCTCCCGGTCGCGCAGGCTGCGGGGGTCGAGGACCTCGCGGATCAGCCGCAGTTCCTCGTCGGTGGGTTCGCGGGTGACGCCGGCGTCGGTGAGCCCTGCCACCTCGAACGAGGTGTTCTCGGCGACCTGGTCGGCGGTGACGCCGGGGTGCAGCGACAGCGCGCGGAACGTGTGGTCGGGTCCGCCGAAGTCGAACACCCCGAGGTTGCTCACCACCCGGTGCAGGTGGTGGAAGCGGTATGCGGGGTTTTCCGGGTCGATCTGGTCGTAGCCGACGCCCGAGACGATGTCGACCTTGTCGCAGAACACCCGCGACGAGTGCTTGCCCACCCAGTAGCTGGTGGGGTGGTTGATCGTGTTGCCGGGAGCGCCGCGGACGCCGAACATCTGCCGCGTGGGCTGCTGCAGCGGACCGAACGCCGACAGGTTCTGGTTTCCGTGCCGGTCGATCTGGTTGGCGCCCATCACCACATGGCGGCGACCGGAGGCGACGACGTCGAAGACCTTTCGGAACGGCATCCAGCCCTCGATCGGGGCCTTCGCGCCGACGGCGGGGGTGTCGGCGAAGATCAGGGCCTCGCCGTCGGTGATCAGCAGGTCGGGTTCGGTGGTCAGTCGCGCGAGGCGGGCGCCGATCAGGGGCAGGGTCGCCATCGGGCTGGCCATGATCTCGCCTGCCCCGGAGAAGATGTCGGCGCACGCGATCGCGCAGTACTCCGCGCGGGTGACTTCGGTGATCGTCTCGCTCATGCCTGCTCCTCTGCAAATTTCTTCACGGCGCCCTGGTAGTCGTCCTCGCTGCCGGACAGGTAGGTGTCGACGAACTGCTGCCACGCCTCGGGGGTCTTCGCCGATTCCGCGTAGTGGCGCTGGAACTTCTCGTCGCGGCCGTAGCTGTCGCCGGCGAGGGTGAAGTGGGCCCCGTTCGGGGCCTCGACCACGCCGTCGACCATCATGCGGTTGAGGATGAGGTTCTGCAGTGGAACGGTTTTCACCAGTTCCTCGGTTTCCACCACCCGCTCGACGGAGACGAACCGCTTCTCCGCGGCCGCGCAGTACAGGTCGTCGAAGTAGGGGTCGACTCCGGTGTAGGCGGCGTTGCCGTGCTTGTCGCCGAGGTTCAGATGAACCAGTGCCGCATCGAGATTGAGGGCCGGCATCGCGATCAGCGTCTCCGGCTTGCCGGACGCGTCCGGGTAGGGGGAGGTGACGGTGCGCAGTTCGTCGCCCCAGAATCCCCGGACGTCGGAGCCGAGCCCGGCACGGATCGGCAGGAACGGCAGCCGGGCGGCGGCGGCCTCGAGGCCGCACTTGACCATGCCCTCGTCCATTTCGCGGACCTCGATCTCACCCGCGGTGCGCGCCTTCGCGAACCACGGGTCGTAGAACGGGGCCGAATCGAGGGACACGAAACCGTAGTACGCCTTCGTGACCTTGCCCGCCGAGCACAGCAACCCCAGGTCGGGGCCGCCGTAGGTGACGACGGTGAGGTCGGTGACATCCGAGCGCAGCAGCGCCCGGACCAGCGCCATCGGCTTGCGGCGCGAACCCCAGCCGCCGATGCCGATGGTCATTCCGCTGCGCAGTTCCCCGACCGCGTCGTCGAGCGACATCCTCTTGTCGCGCTTGCTCGCCATGGATGTCAGCCTTTCCTGTTGTTCGAGTGGGAGCGGGGCTTGCCGGTTTCGATGAACTCGTCGCGGTGCTCGTCCGAGACGCCGGCCAGGTTGAGTTCGAAGGTGTAGCCCTGCTCGAGGCGGTAACTGGTCTTCACGTCGACGGGGTCGATGCCGTTGATGGCTTCCTTGGCGCAGCGGATGACCCGGGTGTCCTTGGCTGCGATCTTGGCGGCGATGTCGCGGGCGGTGTCGTCGAGTTTCTCGCGCGGCACCACCTCGTACACCGATCCGAAGTGCTGGAGTTGCTGGGCGGTGACGTTCTGCGCCGTGTAGTACAGCGTGCGCATCATGTGCTGGGGGACGAGCCGGGCGAGATGGGTGGCGGCGCCGAGTGCGCCGCGGTCGACCTCGGGCAGTCCGAAGACGGCGTCGTCGGACGCGACGATCACGTCGGCGTTCCCGACCAGGCCGACGCCGCCGCCGACGCAGAATCCGTTGACCGCGACCACCACGGGCACGGCGCAGTCGTAGACGGCGGCGAACGCGGCCGCGCAGCCCCGGTTGGCGTCGACCAGCGCGCCGTAGCCGTCGGTGGCCTGCATTTCCTTGATGTCGACGCCGGCGTTGAACCCGCGTCCCTCCGCTCTCAGGATCACCACGTGGGTGTCCGGATTCCGCCCCGCGTCGAGTACGGCGTCGGCCAACTCGAACCAGCCCCGGGACGGGATGGCGTTCACGGGCGGGTAGTCGACGGTGACCGTGGTGATGCCCCCGGTCTCAATTTCAGTCCGGATCCCCATTTTCTTTTCTCCTCCACGCCGCGACTTCACTCACCAAGCAATTGCTTGGTAGGGTAGCACGATGGAAACAGGTTCTAACATGACCGGAAGTGTCGTGCTGGTGACCGGCGGTGTTCGCGGGGTGGGCGCGGGCATCAGCCGCACCTTCCTGCGGGCAGGCGCGACGGTGGTGGCCTGCGCCCGCCGGCCCGGAGAGGCGCCGGTGGAGGTGGACGGCCGGGCCGTCGAATTCCTGCCGTGCGACATCCGCGATCCGGAGCAGGTGCAGGGCCTCGTCGACCGGATCGTCGAGCGGCACGGCCGGCTCGATGTCCTGGTCAACAATGCCGGCGGCGCCCCGTTCGCGCTCGCCGCGGATGCGAGTCCGAAGTTCCACTCCAAGATCGTCGAGCTGAATCTGCTCGCCCCGCTGCTGGTGTCGCAGGTCGCGAATGCGGTGATGCAGAGACAGGATTCGGGTGGCGCGATCGTGAACATCTCCAGCGTCAGCGGCTCGCGACCGTCGCCCGGGACCGCGGCGTACGGTGCGGCGAAGGCCGGGGTCGACAGTCTCACCGGCAGTCTCGCGGTCGAGTGGGCGCCCAAGGTGCGGGTCAACTCGGTGGTCGTCGGCCTGGTCCGTACCGAACTCGCGCATCTGCACTACGGCGACGAGGCGGGGATCGCGGCGGTCGGGGACACGGTCCCGCTGGGCCGGATGGCCTGCCCGGAGGACATCGGCAACTGTGCGGTGTTCCTGGCTTCACCGCTGGCGGCGTACGTCAGCGGTTCGACGCTGACCGTCCACGGCGGCGGAGAACGTCCCGCCTTCCTGGCGGCAGCTACAGCATCTACAGAGGAGAAGGCATGAGTGGAGTGGTCGACGGTCGCGTCGTCATCGTGACGGGCGCCGGACGCGGAATCGGACGCGCCCACGCGCTGGCGTTCGCCGCCGAGGGCGCGAAGGTCGTGGTCAACGACATCGGAGCCGGCATCGACGGTTCCGCCACCGGGGAGAGTCCCGCCGAACAGGTGGTCGCGGAGATCGTCGCCGCGGGCGGCGAGGCCGTCGTGAACGGCGACGACGTCGCGGACTGGGCAGGCGCCGAGAATCTGATCAACACCGCCATCGACGCGTACGGACGCCTGGACGTGCTGGTGAACAATGCCGGGTTCCTGCGCGACCGCATGCTCGTCGGGATGAGCGAGCAGGAGTGGGACGCCGTCGTGCGCGTCCATTTGAAGGGGCATTTCGCGACGCTGCGCCACGCCGCCGCGTACTGGCGGGCCGAGGCGAAGGCGGGCAACCCGGTCGACGCCCGGATCGTCAACACCAGTTCCGGTGCCGGACTGCAGGGTTCGATCGGGCAGGGCAATTACGCCGCCGCGAAGGCGGGGATCGCGGAGATGACCATCCAGGCGGCCGCGGAATTGAACAACTACGGCGTCACCGTCAACGCGATCGCCCCGGCCGCACGCACCCGGATGACGGTCGGCGCGGGCGGCGCGATGGCGGAGGCGATGGCCGCGCCCGAGGAGGGGTTCGACGCGATGGCGCCGGAGAACATCTCCCCGCTCGTCGTGTGGCTGGGCAGCACGGAGTCGAAGGACGTCACCGGACGCGTGTTCGAGGTGGAGGGAGGCAAGATCACCGTCGCCGAGGGCTGGCGGCACGGTCCCACCCAGGACAAGGGTGCGCGCTGGGAACCGAAGGAGATCGGACCCGTCGTCGCCGACCTTCTCGCCAAGGCCGAAACCCCGCTCCCGGTGTACGGCGCCTGAGCAGGTGAGTGGCGAAGTGTGCTGGGGCACGCATTGCCACTCACCTGCACCGGACGAACGGGACGCCCGTTGCCTCAGATCGAACGAGCGTCCCGTTCGTCCGGCTGCTCGGGGAACTGGAGAGTTGTTTGGACACTTTGATAAACAGGTGTCCAGAAGTTAGTGTGCAAGAAGGAAAAGGCTCTCGGCCAAGGAGAATTCGTGAAATTCGGCATTACGTTGTTTACGAGTGACCGCGGGATCGGGCCGGCCTCGGCCGCGAGGGGTGCAGAGGCCAACGGATTCGACTCGTTCTACGTGCCCGAGCACACGCACATTCCGGTGAAACGCGATGCGGCGCATCCTCAGACGGGTGACGCGTCGCTGCCCGACGACCGCTACATGCGCACCCTCGACCCGTGGGTGGCGCTGGCCTCGGCGTCGGCGGTCACGGAGCGCATCGAACTCGGGACGTCGGTCGCGCTACCGGTCGAGCACGACCCGATCACGCTGGCCAAGACGATCGCCTCCCTCGACCACCTCAGCGGCGGACGGGTCACCCTCGGCGTGGGGTACGGCTGGAATCTCGACGAACTCACCGATCACAACGTTCCGCCGGCACGTCGCCGGACGATGCTGCGCGAGTACCTCGAGGCCATGCGTGCGCTGTGGACGCAGGACGAGGCGTCCTACGACGGCGAGTTCGTGAACTTCGGTCCGAGCTGGGCGTGGCCCAAGCCGGCCCGGGTGCCTCCGGTGATCGTCGGCGCCGCCGGTAACGACAAGAATTTCCGGTGGATCGTGAAATCGGCCGACGGGTGGATGACCACACCGATCGAGCAGGACATCGACGACCGCGTCGTAACGCTTCGACGGATGTGGCGTGAGGCCGGCCGGGACGGCGAACCGCGGATCGTCGTGCTCGACGGCAAGCCGGACGTGGACAAGTTGCGGCGGTGGAAGGGCCTCGGTGTCACCGAGGTCGTGTACGGACTGCCCGACCGGAGCGAGGAGGACGTCCTGGCGTACCTGGGGCGCCTGTCCGGAAAACTCGAGGGATTGCGCGAGTCGACCGCGGTGAGGTGAGTGAGTGCGGTTGGATGGGATGAGGGCACACTCGAGTAAGAACGTGTTCTAGTATTGCTAGCCAACTGCTCGAGGAGAGGCCGAAGTCCGTGCGCATCGCACTCTTGTCGTATCGAAGTAAGCCCCACTGTGGTGGGCAGGGTGTGTACGTTCGCCATCTCAGCCGTGAGCTGGTCGAACTCGGTCATCAGGTCGAGGTGTTCTCGGGGCAGCCGTACCCGGACGTCGACCCGCGGGTGACGTTGACGAAGGTCCCCAGCCTCGACCTGTATCGCGAGCCGGATCCGTTCAGAACGCCGCACCCACGCGAGTTCCGCGACGCCGTCGACGTGCTGGAGGTCGCGACGATGTGGACGGCCGGTTTCCCGGAGCCGCTCACGTTCAGCCTCCGCGCGGCGCGACTGCTGAAGGAGCGCGCCGACGAGTTCGACGTGGTGCACGACAACCAGTGCCTCGGCTACGGGCTGCTGCAGCTCCAGAAGGCCGGACTTCCGGTCGTCGCGACCATCCACCACCCGATCACCCGCGACCGCGAACTGGACCTGGCGTCGGCGAAATGGTGGCGCCAGGTGACGGTCCGGCGCTGGTACGGCTTCCTGCGCATGCAGAAGCGGGTGGCGCGTGCCATCCCCGCGCTGCTGACGGTGTCGCAGTCCTCCGCCGACGACATCAGCGCGGCCTTCGACGTTCCCGCCGACAACCTGCAGACCATCCCACTGGGCGTGGACACCGAGGTTTTCCGGCCCCCGGCCGCCGCCCGGGTTCCGGGCCGCGTCGTGTGCGTCGCCAGCGCCGACATGCCCCTCAAGGGGGTGTCGACACTCCTCGAGGCGGTCGCGAAGGTGCACACGGAGCGGGCCGTCGAACTGGTGCTGGTCACCAAACTCGCACCCGGGGGAGTGACGGAGAAGCTCATCGAGGAGCTGGCCATCGGCGACGTCGTCCGGACGGTGTCGGGTATCGACGACGCCGAACTGGCGTCGCTGCTGGCATCGGCCGACGTCGCGTGCGTCCCGTCGCTGTACGAGGGCTTCTCGCTGCCCGCCGTCGAGGCGATGGCGTGTGGCACCCCGCTGGTGGCGAGCCGCGCCGGCGCCATTCCCGAGGTGGTGGGAACGGACGAGGAGGCGTGTGTGCTGGTGACGCCCGGCGACCCACAGGAACTCGCGGACGTGCTGGGCGCGTTGCTCGACGATCCGCAGCGCCGGGCCCGGCTCGGCGACGGTGGCCGCCGACGTGTGCTCGAGCGCTACAGCTGGGCCGCCGTGGCGGCGAGAACCGCGCAGACGTATGCCGAAGCGATAGCGCAGACCCGTGAAGGAGGCCGACCGTGCTGACCGTGGACTTCGACCGGCTGGGTGTGAAGCCCGGCGACAAGGTGATCGACATCGGGGCGGGCGCCGGACGGCACTCGTTCGAGCTGTATCGACGCGGCGCCGACGTCATCGCCTTCGACCAGAACGCCGACGAACTCGCGGACGTCGAGAAGATGTTCGTGGCGATGGCCGAGGTCGGTGAGGTCCCGGCGGGTGCCTCCGCCCGCGTCGAGGTCGGCGACGCGCTGAACCTGCCGTACGAGGATGCGACGTTCGACGTCGTCCTCATCTCCGAGGTCCTCGAACACATGCCCCGCGACGGCCGCGCCATCGCCGAGCTGACCCGCATCCTCAAGCCGGGTGGTGTTGCGGCGGTGACGGTTCCGCGGTGGCTTCCGGAGAAGATCTGCTGGGCGCTGTCCGACGCGTACCACGAGGTGGAGGGTGGCCACGTCCGCATCTACCGCGCCGACGAGCTGGCGGAGAAGCTGACGGCCGCCGGCCTGCAGGTCCGGGGCCGGGATCACGCCCACGCCCTGCATTCGCCGTACTGGTGGCTCAAGTGCGCGGTCGGGGTGGAGAACAACGACAACCCCCTCGCGAAGGCCTACCACCAGGTTCTGGTGTGGGACATGATGAAAGCCCCCTGGCTCACGCGCACCGCCGAGAAGGTCCTCAACCCCGTGGTCGGCAAGAGCGTCGTGTTCTACCTCGAGAAGCCGAGGGAACCGAGCGTGGTGAAGGCGCCGCGGTGAGAGCCGCCGGCGTCCCGTCGGTACCGAACGTGTTGTCGGAGAGCCAGGTCAGGCAGACAGCACGGTCGATCGCGGCAGCGCAGGAGTCGTCGGGGGCGCTGCCGTGGTTTCCCGGTGGGCACACCGACCCGTGGGATCACGTCGAATCCGCCATGGCCCTCACTGCCGCCGGCCTGATCGACGAGGCGGTGGGCGCGTACGAGTGGTCGCGGCGGACGCAACGCCCGGACGGTTCGTGGCCGATGAAGTTCCGCGACGGGGCCGTGGAGAATCACGATTCCGACAGCAACTTCTGCGCCTACCTCGCGGTGGGGGTGTGGCACCACTACCTGATCACCGGTGACCGGGATTTCGTCGACACCCTGTGGCCGTCCGTGCAGGGTGGTCTCGATTTCGTCGTCGACATGCAGTCGTCGAGCGGAGAAATCTGGTGGGCCCGCGGCGAGAACGGTCAGGACTGCCCCGAGGCGCTGCTGACCGGGAACTCCAGCATCCATCACAGCCTGCACTGCGGGCTGCTCCTCGCCCGGCTGGTCGACGACCCGCAACCGGAATGGGAGTTCGCGAAATACACGCTGGGCCACGCGATCAGGCAGCACCCGGAGGCGTTCGCGATCAAGGACGAGTACTCCATGGACTGGTACTACCCGATCCTCGGGGGCGCCGTCCGCGGTGAGGTCGCGTCGGACCGCATCGCGTCGCGGTGGGACGACTTCGTGGTCGAGGGACTCGGTATCCGCTGCGTGGACCACCGGCCGTGGGTGACCGGCGCCGAGACGTGCGAACTGGTGCTGGCTCTCGACGCGATGGGGGAACACACTCGCGCGCTCGCACAGTTCGCCGCCATGCAGCACCTGCGGGATCCGGACGGCTCGTACTGGACGGGGCTCGTCTACAGCGACGGCAAGCGGTGGCCGGTCGAGCAGACCACGTGGACGGGCGGGGCGATGATCCTCGCCGCGGACGCGCTGTCCCGCACCACGCCCGGACACGGAATCTTCCGGGACGCGGCGCTGCCCGTGGGACTACCGATCGGCCTCGACCGCTGTGGCGACTATTGTCACGCCAGCGGTTCGCCCGTCTGACCGCCCACCCGCTCGAGAACACGCAGCGACCCGGTGACGGACGTCTCCTTGAATTGCCCTGTCCCCAAAGCCCGTTCGTAGATCTCGAACGGTGGTCGTCCGCCGTCCGCGGGGTCCGGGAACACGTCGTGGATCACCAGGGCGCCGCCGACGTTCACCCACGGCGCCCACCCCTCGAGATCCGCCGACGCCGCCTCCGACGTGTGTCCGCCGTCGATGAAGACGAAGTTCACGGGAGTGCGCCAGAACGTCGCCACCGTCGACGACCGGCCCAGCACACCCACGACGTACTCCTCGAGTCCGGAGTCGGCCATCGTGTGCCGGAACCGGCCGACCGTGTCGAGCAGGCCGGTGTGCGGGTCGACGAACGCCGGTTCGTGGTACTCCCAGCCGGGCTGATGCTCCTCGGAACCGTGATGGTGATCGATGGTGACGATGCGGGCGCCCCGCGCCTTCGCCGCCGCCCCGAGATAGATCGTCGAACGACCGCAGTACGTGCCGATCTCGACGCCCACCCCGCCGGGGGTCAGGTACTGCATCGCGGCGTCGTGCAGGGCCGTCCCCTCGTCTTCCGGCATGAAGCCGGGGGTGGAGTCGGCGAGTCGGAGAAGCTCTGGTGTCAGGTGTTCGGTGCTCATGTGGCCTCTGCGTCCGGGGCGGCCGCTCTGGCCGCTTTCTTCCGCTTGTGTAGCACCCCGCCGATCATCGAGTCGAGTTTCGTCCCCAACGGCCAGCCCACGTAGTGGCACAGGAACAGCGCGATCTCCCGGAGTTGGTCCTCGTCCAGTTCCTCGTTGTGCAGGGCCGCCCCCACCTGGATCTCGGCCACGTCGACGAGCCCCTGTGCGGTGAGCGCACCGAGGAGGAGAAGCCGGCGGTCGCGGATGCTCAGCCCGGGCCGCGACCAGATGTCGGCGAACAGGTGGTCGGCGGTGACGGCGAAATGCGCGCCGGGCCCGTCCTGCATCTCGAATCCGTAGACCTTCTCCATCATGGCCAGGCCACGGGTGCGGGTGTCGTCGGTCATGGTTGCTCCTTCTTGTCGACGGTGCTGTCGACGCCGAGTCCAGGACCCAGGCCCGTGAGCGCGAGTCGGGCGAGCGGCAGCGCGACGTCGAGTCGTTCGCCGAGCCCGATCGCCAGCGACAGGTCCTTCTCCCCGAGGTCCCGGACATGGGTCATGATCGGGTACCAGTTGTCGGTCTCGTCGAGAGCGTCGGTGGTGTCGCGGAGCATGATCGCTCCGGCGCCACCGGTGATCGCGTCGGTGTGCCGGACGACCTTTCCGAGTTCGGTGATGTCGAGACCGGCGGCCTCGGCGAGCCGCTGCGCCTCGGCGGCGGCCGTGAACGAGACGAAGTGAAGCAGGTTGCGGGCCAGCTTCATCCGCGTTCCCGCGCCCACGTCTCCGGCGTGTACGACGAGTTCGGCCCAGTGCCCGAACGGCTCCCGCACTTTCTCGAACGCGTCGTCGCTCGCCCCGACCATGACGGCGAGCTTCCCCTTGTGCGCACCGGGTGCGCCGCCGCTGACGGGCGCGTCGATCAGGTCGACGCCGTGCGCACGGCAGCGGTCGGCGAGTTCGACGGCGGTGACGTCGCTGATGGTGGAGTGCACCGCCACGACGGTGCCCGGCCGCGCGGTGTCGAGGAGCTGCGTGACGACCGCGCGGACCTGCTCGTCGTTCAGCACGGTCACCGAGATGACGTCCGCGTTCTCCGCCACCTCCCGCGGACTCGACGTCACCTTCGCGCCCGCCTTGCCGAACGGCTCCAGCGCCTCCGGCCGGGTGTCGCACACGATGAGCCCTCCCGGCCGGTCCAGCAGCCGCTTCGCCATGGGCGCACCCATGTTGCCGAGGCCGATGTAGCCGACGGATACCTGCTCGGTCGTGGTCATGACCGGAAGATCTGTCCGCCGTCGACGTTGAAGATCTGCCCGGTGATCCAGCTCGCCTCGTCGGAGAGCAGGAACAGGCAGGCGCCGACGAGGTCGTCGGGGGTGCCCATCCGCTTCAGCGGCAACGTCTCGACCATGTCTGCCACCATATTTCCCGGCGTGACGGTGCGGGTGGCTTCGGTGTCGATCGGTCCGGGCGCGATGGCGTTGACCCGGATGTTCATGCCGCCCACCTCGTGGGCGAGTTGCTGGGTGAGGCCGTTGATCCCGACCTTCGCGAGGCCGTAGAAGCCGGAGTACAGCCAGGCGGCCGTGGACGACTGGTTGACGATGGAGCCGCCACCGCCGCTGTTCATGTGCGGCCACACGGCCCCGGGTCACGTTGAGGGCGCCGTCGAAGTTCACGGCCATGAACTTCTTGTAGTAGTCCCACGGCACGGTGATGAGGAGATCGAGCTTCATACCGCCGTAGATCGCGGCGTTGTTCACGAGATGGTCGATGCCGCCGAACTTCTCGACCGTGAACTCGGCGAGTTGCTTCGCCGAATCCTCGTCGGCGACGTCGACGTCCTTGAACACCGCAGTCCCGCCGTCCGCGCTGATCTGCTTGGCCACGGTCTCACCGAGCTCCGCATTGAGATCGGCCACCACCACGTTCGCGCCCTCGCGGGCGAGGGCACGCGCGTAGCCCTCGCCGATGCCCTGTGCGGCGCCGGTGACGATGACGGTCTTCCCGTCGAAACGTCCCATATCGATTGACTCCTGTGTTGTCGGGCCGGCTCGCCGGCGTACTATTGGGCCGGTTCCGCGACCAGCTTGGTTTCCAGGTATTCCTCGAATCCGGCCACGCCCATCTCGCGGCCGATTCCGGACTGCTTGTAACCGCCGAACGGGGCGTCGGCGGAATACCAGACGCCACCGTTGACGCTGAGCGTTCCGGTGCGCACGCCGTCGACTACTCGCTTCACGCGTGCGGGGTCTGTGCCCCACACCGACCCGGACAGCCCGTACGGCGAGTCGTTCGCGATGCTGATCGCGTCCTCGTCGCCGTCGTGGGGAATGATCACCAGCACGGGTCCGAAGATCTCTTCCCGAGCCACCCGGGCGGTGTTGTCGAGGCCGGCGATCAGGGTGGGTTCGACGAAGAATCCACGGTCCCGATCGGCCGGTCGGCCACCACCGACCACGATCGTGCCGCCTTCCTCCCGCGCAAGCCGCAGGTAGTCCTCGACGCGGGCGCGTTGCCGTGCGGAGATGAGGGGACCGCAGATGGTGCCGGGTTTCGCGGGATCGCCCGCGTGCAATCCGCCGAGGGTCCGGGCCGTGGCCTCGACCGCCTCGTCGTACCTGTCGCGGGGAACGAGCAGCCGGGTGGTGATGGCGCAGCCCTGCCCCGCGTGAGTGGACACCGTGAACGCGGCGACCCCGCACGCACCCGCGAGGTCGGCGTCGTCGAGCACGATGAACGCCGATTTGCCGCCGAGTTCGAGGAACACCTTCTTCAGCGACTCGGACGCCGCCGCCATGACGGCCTTGCCCGTGGCGGTCGAACCGGTGAACGACACGAGGTCGACGCGGGGGTCGGTGGAGAGCTGAGCGCCGAGGGAGTGGTCGCTCGACGTGACGATGTTGACCACGCCGGCCGGGAGGTCGGTCTCCTCGGCGATCAGGTGCCCGACGAGGGCGGCGCACCAGGGAGTGTCGGGCGCGGGCTTGAGGACCACCGTGTTTCCGGCCGCGAGTGCGGGGCCGATCTTGGCGAAGTTGATCTGGTGCGGGAAGTTCCACGGCGTGATTGCCCCGACGACGCCGACGGCCTCCTTGAGAACGCGTCGGCGGGTCTTGATGCCCATCGGCTCGGCGATGCCCAGATCCTGTTCCCAGGAATAGCTTTCGGCGAGGTCCGCGAAATACCCGAGGTCGGCGACCGGGCCTTCGAGTTGCGGTCCGCTGGTGAGGAAGGCGGGGGCGCCGACTTCGGCGATGGTGATGTCGCGCAGTTCCTCGATGTGGGACTGCAGCACGTCGCGCAGCTGCCGCAGGCAGCGGGTGCGGAAGGCGTGGTCGCGGGACCACGTGGTGTCGTCGAAGGCCCGCCGGGCCGCGGCGATCGCGGCGTCCATGTCGGACGCGGTGGCGTCGGCGGCTCTCCCGAGCACCTCCTCGGTGGCCGGGTTGATCACCTCGAACGTGCCGCCGGAACCGGGAATCAGTTTGCCGTCGATCAGGAGAGCAGAGCTGTCGGTGGGGCGCAGAGTCATGGATTTTCGCTTCCGAATCGGGTGAGTGTCACAGCGATCTCCGAAAACTGGACATGTGTCTGGACTATAGTTTGAACAACTGGATGCCGCAATGACGAGTTCGACGGAGGTGCGATGAATTCACGCGACGTGAGACGGCTGGACGGGCGAGGCGCCGTCGTCACCGGCTCGAGCCGGGGGATCGGCAGGGCCGTCGCGCACGCGCTCGCGGCGGAGGGAGCCGGCGTGGTGGTCAACGGCCGTGATCCGGACGCGGCGGAGAAGGTTGCCGACGAGATCGTGCTCGGTGGTGGCCGGGCGATCGCGGTGGCTGGATCGGCCGCCGCCCACGGCGTCGCGGAGGCGCTGGTCGACGCCGCGGAATGTGCGTTCGGCCAGGTGGATGTGCTGATCAACTGCGCCGGCGTCGCGGAGCCCGCCGGGTCGTCCATCCTCACCGTCACCGACGAGCAGTGGCGCGAACTCGTCGATGCGCACCTGACGGCGACGTTCCGCACATGCCGGGCCGCGGCGCCCCTGATGGCGGAACGGGGGCGCGGAGCGATCGTGAACACGAGTTCGTTCGCGTTCCTCGGTGACTACGGCGGAACCGGATATCCCGCCGGCAAGGGAGCGGTCAACAGTCTGACCCTCGCCATCGCGGCCGAACTGGCCGGATCCGGCGTCCGCGCCAACGTCGTGTGCCCCGGTGCCAAGACCCGCCTGTCCGTGGGAGCGGAGTACGAGCAGCACATCGAGGAACTGCACAGGCGGGGGATGCTCGACGACGCAACGCGCTACGGCTCGCTGCATCCGGCACCCGCCGACTACGTCGCCCAGCTGTACGCGTTCCTGGCCAGCGACCTCGCCGCCGGCATCACCGGCGGGATCTTCGCCGGATCAGGGTGCTTCGTCGGCAGATTCGACCGGCCGGCTCCGACTGTGCTGGCCTACCGCGACCACGAGACCGAGCCGCCGTGGTCGCTCGACGAGCTCGCGAAGTTGGTGGGTTCCGCTCACGGTGAGCGGTGATTGAATTGTCCGGCATCACAGGGGCCGAGACTTCGTCGTAGGCGGCCGGCGGCGTGTCCCGGAAAGATCAGGCCTACGTCCCGTAGGGATAAGTCTTTCGGATTCCGTGCCGCTACTATGGAATGCATCACGCCGCGGGAACTCGACGCCTACATCGGCAGAACCCGCGTCCCACACGGGCGAGTGAAGTCGTCCCGCCGCACACGGCGGGCGACGCCGCGTACGGATCAAGGTCGAAAATAAGACGAGCGCAACGACTCTCGGTAATCACGTCGCTCTGGCGGCGGATAGCGGCTCGTGGAATCGACTTGTGCCTGGGCGAAAGCGGCCCAATGAAGCTGACGCAGAGGCCCGCGGATAGCCGAGCGCTTTGTATCGGAATTACGCACGGAGAGAATGTATGTTGTTTTGCACCAAAATTGTTCGACAGTGTCCTCCTGGTGAATGTGCTGGTGACGGACGATCGCGGGCAACGATAATTCGACGATCTGGCCGACGATCGACGTTGCCTCCACTGTTCGGTCTGGCACGGTTCGATGTGTTGGTCCGCTGGGGGAGACGGAGGTGGGCGTCGGCAGGGCCGGGTAGGGACAGGCGACGGTCGGACCCGAACACCGCGCTGGGTTATTTGGAGCAGCTTCCGGCACTGAGGTTGCTCGAGCGGCTTCCGGTTCCCGCCCTCGCTGTCGATGAAGAGGGGGTGATTGTGCATGCCAACCCGGCGCTCGAGCGGATGCTGGGGTACCCCGAGCACTGGTTCGCCGGGTGCTCGGTCGCGGACGTGGTCGTTCCGGCGTCGTCGTCGGGCGGCCCCGCATCGGTGGCGTTGCTGCGGGACTTTGCGGGAAAGGTAATCGAACTCGCCCATCGCGAAGGTTTCGTTGTGCGTGCAGCGGTGAGCAGGTCGGTGTTGCGCAGGAAGGATGACCCCGTCACGTTCGTGTGCTTCCAGGACCTCACAGAGCAGTTGTGGGGCGGTGGGCGGGCCCCCGAATTCGAGTGATGAGCTCGCCCGGTTTCCTCGCAGTACCGAGGATGAGCATGCGTGGCGAGTTCAGGTGGGCGACGACTCCGAGTCGGTGCCGTCCGAGCCGGGGTTGTCGGGATCGGCGAACATCGCCTCGATTCGGTTCGTTTACTTTCGGTGCGCAGTTGTGGACCGAGCGAAGCGGCCGGGGCGCGCGAGGGATTCGCGGCAACCGAACGGTCTCGCAGGCTGTGTCGGGTGGCCTCCTCGGCCGGAGCAATCCGATTCCAGGTGGGTGGGAAACCCCGCGGTTCCGACGCGAACGCACACCGAATCGGCGGACAATGAATTCACCCGGCAGTGGGTTGCGGCGAGGAAGGGGCGTCATGTCCGAAAGTTCGTCGGTCAAACAGGGCGTCGCGGCGGGGACCGCGATGGGTGCAGCGGTCATCATGGTCACCGTCGGACTCCTGCAGTTCTTCCAAGGGCTCGCCGCGGTCTATGAGAACGAGGAGTTCGTGGTGGGGGTGGAGTACCTCTACAAGTTCGACTTCACGGTGTGGGGCTGGATCCATCTCGTGCTGGGTGCGTTGGTCGCGGTGACCGGCCTCGCGTTGTTCACCGGCGCCGCGTGGGCCCGGGTGTCGGCGATCGTGATCGCCGCGATCTCGATCGTGGCCAATTTCCTGTGGCTGCCGCACTACCCGTGGTGGTCGGTGCTCATCATCGCGCTCGACGTGGTGGTGATCTGGGCGATCTCGACGTGGCGGCCGAACCCTTCTGACGCCTGGGCCTGAGAACGGCAGCAGGAGGGGTGGTGGCCTTTCAGGACGGGGTGTGCGTTCGCTCCGGCCACCCGACGCTGGACAGTGCTCCGCGCAGCACCGATTCGTAGATCGAGTCCAGGTCCAGTTCGTCGCCGAGGAAGTCGGTGTTCACCAGCATCACGAAGCCGTGCATCGCGGCGAAGATGCTCACTGCCGCGTCGAGGGTGTCCTCGGGCGGCAGTCCGCACGACGCCAGCATCGTGCGCAGCGCTGTGTTCGCGTCCAGTGCCGCGGTGATGAAGGCGTCCCGGTCCACCGGGCTGGTGGTCAGCGTCTGATACCGATGCGGATGCTCGGTCGCCCAGACGCGGTGCGCGTCGACGAGCGCACGAAGGCCGTCCGGACCGCTTCGGCCCATGGCGATCTCGCGCAGGTGGGCACCGAGTTCCGCCATGGTGCGCACCTGGACGGCACCGCGGATGTCGTCGAGGTTGCGGACGTGGTTGTAGAGCGACGCGGTGACGACGTTCAGCCGGGCGGAGAGACTCGTCATCGACAGTGGCTCCCAGCCGAGTTCGTCGATGATCTCGATCGCGGCATCCACGACCTTGTCTCGCGTGAGTGTGCGACGTCGGATCGGTCCGTTTTGCCCTTTCATCATGGGTCCAGCATAAGGGCTTCCATTATAAATGAAAGTGTGTAGTTTAAGACGCATCCCATTCGTTTATCGATCGAGGAGCAGTGTATGACCGCGTCTCGGATTGATCTCAAATCCCCCGACGTCTACGCGGAAGGGGTCCCCTACGCGTTCTTCGACCATCTGCGGGCGAGCGAACCCGTCTATTGGCAGCCCGAGGAGAACGGCACCGGGTTCTGGGCGGTGACCAAGCATGCCGACGTCGTCGCCGTGTCCCGCGACAGCGCGACGTTCTCGTCGGCGGTGGGCACCACCCAGATCGACGATTTCGACGAGCAGACCCGCGCGAAGCAGGCCGCCATGCTCGTCAACCTCGACCCTCCCGACCACACCCGGCTCCGGCAGCTCGTCAGCCGCGGATTCACCCCGCGCACGGTCAAAGTGCTCGAGGGGCACATCCGCGACATCTGTGCGCGGATCGTCGATCGGCTTCTCGACGCACGCGACGTCGACTTCGTTCCCGAGGCGGCAGCGCCGTTGCCGCTCGAGGTCATCGCGGCGCTGCTGGGTGCGCCTGCCGGGGACGTCGACAGGCTCTACGACTGGTCCAACCGGATGATCGGCTTCGACGACCCCGAGTACGGCACCACCCAGGCCGACGGTGAGATGGCCGCGGCGGAGATCTTCCTGTACGCCAACGAGCTTGCAGCGCAACGCCGCATCGAGCCCCGCGACGACATCGTCACCAGGCTCGTGCAGCCGGACGGGAATGGCGACACGCTCACCGAGATGGAATTCAACATGTTCTTCGTCCTGCTCGTGGTGGCGGGGAACGAAACGACGCGCAACGCGACCGCCGGTGGGATGCAGGCCTTCATCGATCATCCCGATCAGTGGCGACGACTGCAGTCCGAGCCGGAACTGGCTGCGAGTGCGGTGGAGGAGATCCTGCGGTGGGTGACCCCGGTGATGGACTTCCGGCGAACCGCCACCCGGGACGCCTACATCGGCGATCAGTTGGTCAGGGCCGGCGACAAGGTGGTGATCTACTACCCGAGCGCCAACCGGGACGAGGACGTCTTCGACGAGCCGTACCGGTTCGACATCGGCCGGAGCCCCAACCCGCAGATCGCGTTCGGCGGTAGCGGGGTGCACTTTTGCCTCGGCGCCCACCTGGCGCGGCTCGAATTGAAGATCCTGTTCGAGACTCTCGCCGCGCGGATCGACCGGGTGGAACCCACTGGCCCGGTCGCCCGGCTGCGGTCGAATTTCATCAGCGGCATCAAGACGATGCCCGTGCGAATTCACCCGCGCAGTCCGGTGTGAGAGTCCGATTTTCGTTGCCAGTCGCCGGTAACTGTAGTAGCGTCCAGACACGTGTCCAGTAGTATGAATTTCGAGTCCACCCGCCGCCGTCTGACCGAGAAGCAGGCCGATACCGTCGACCGCCTCACCAAAGCGGCAGTCGAAGTACTGCGTGAAGAGGGATTCGCGGGACTCACCGTTCGCTCGGTGGCCGGCATCGCCGGGGTCGCGCCCGCGACGGCCTACACGTACTTCTCGTCCAAGGAGCACCTCGTCGCCGAGGTCTTCTGGCGGCGTCTCGCCGCCTCGCCGCAGCCGGTGGACGAGGGACTCGATCGCACTGGACGCGTGGTCGCCGTGCTCCGTCACATCGCTCTCCTGGTGGCGGACGAACCCGAACTCGCCGGAGCCGTCACCAACGCGCTGCTCGGCCGCGACCCCGACGTGGAGCACCTCCGCGCCCGCATCGGGCTGGAGATCCGCGACCGGCTCGCCACCGCACTGGGCGACGGCCACGATCCCGACGTCCTCGAGGCACTGGAGCTGCTGTACGCCGGCGGCCTGGTCCGCGCGGGAATGGGATACGGGTCCTATGCCCAATTCGCCGATCGACTCGAAACTTCCGCCAAGCTGATTCTGGAGTAGATGCCATGACCGCAGCCTCGATGCCCGGGGTGTCACACAATCCGGTGACGTTCAATCCGTACGACTATGGCTTCCACGAAGATCCGTACGTCACGTATCGAAGACTGCGGGAAGAGGCACCCCTCTACTACAACGAGGAACTCGACTTCTGGGCGTTGTCCCGGCACGAGGACGTCGTCGCGGCGTTCCGCGACAACCAGCGCCTGTCGAGCGCGAACGGGGTGTCGCTCGACCCGGCGGCGTACGGACCGCACGCCCACAAGACGATGTCCTTTCTCGCGCTGGACGATCCGCGGCACATGCGGATGCGGCAGTTGGTGTCCCGCGGCTTCACGCCGAGGCGGGTGAACGAACTCGAGGGGCGGATCCTGGATCTGACCCGGCAGTACCTCGACCCGGCGCTCGCGGCGGGCGAGTTCGACTGGATCGCCGAGTTCGCCGGCAAGCTCCCGATGGACGTGATCTCGGAACTGATGGGGGTGCCGGAGGCCGACCGCGTGGAACTCCGCCGGCTCGCCGACCTCGTGGTGCACCGCGAGGAAGGCGTTCTCGACGTGCCCCACGCCGCGATGGAGGCGTCGCTCTACCTCGTCGGCTACTACGCCGACATGCTGGCGGAGCGCCGCAGAAAGCCGACCGAGGACCTCACGTCCGCACTGCTCGAGGCTGAGATCGACGGCGACCGGCTCACCGACGACGAGGTCATCGCGTTCATGTTCCTGATGGTGGTGGCAGGCAACGAGACCACCACCAAACTCCTCGGCAACGCGCTGTACTGGGGTTTCCGCTATCCGGGCGAGGCCAGGCAGGTCTTCGAGGATGCGAGTCGAGTGCCGGAGTGGGTGGAGGAGACCCTGCGTTTCGACACGTCCAGCCAGATGGTCGCCCGGACGGCGTCCGTCGACCTGGACTTCCACGACCGGACGATTCCCGCCGGCGACAAGGTGCTGATCCTCATCGGCTCCGCGAACCGCGACTCGGCGGTGTTCGAGGACGCCGACGAATACCGGATCGGCAGGGACACGTCCAACAAGCTCGCGAGCTTCGGCGGCGGCACCCACTTCTGCCTCGGCGCCCACATGGCCAGGCTCGAAGCGCGAATCGCGCTCACCGAACTCGTCTCCCGCATCGACGACTACGACATCGACGAGGCGAACAGTGCGCGCGTCCACTCGACCAACGTGCGCGGTTTCGCCACCCTCCCCATGAAAGTGCAGGTTCGCGATGCCTAGGTTCGAGCCCAACCCGCAGCGACGCCCGTCGGTCGTCGCCGGGGCCTCTTCGGGAATCGGCACGGCGACGGCCTATGCGCTGGCCGAGGCCGGTCACCCCGTCGCGCTCGGTGCCCGCCGGGTGGCCGAATGCGAGGAGATCGCGGAGAAGATCCGCAGCAACGGGGGAGAAGCGTTCGCGCACTACCTCGACGTCACCGACACCGCATCCGTCGACGAATTCGTCACCGCGGCGGAGAAAGCGCTCGGCCCCACCGAGATCGCGTTGTCGGGGGCAGGTGACCTGGAGTTCTCCGTCGCACACGAGATGGACCCCGACCAGTTCCTGGGCCAGGTCAACGTTCATCTGGTCGGTGCGCAGCGTCTCGCGCACCGCCTCCTTCCCGGCATGATCGAACGCCGGCGCGGAGATTTCATCCTGATCGGATCCGATTGCGCCGACACCCCCCGGCCCCGGATGGGCGCCTACAACGCCGCGAAGGCCGGCGTCGAGATGATGGGCCGGCAGATGCGAATGGAACTGGAAGGCACCGGTGTCCGGGCATCGGTCGTGCGTCCGGGCCCCACCCAGACATCCATGGGGATGAACACCACCGAGGAGGTCATCGGACCCGTCCTCGAAGACTGGGCGAAATGGGGATTCGCCCGGCACTCGTACTTCCTGCGCGCCTCCGCGATCGCCGACGCCGTCGTCGCCGCCGTCAGTGCGCCGCGCGGCGCACACCTGGTGCTGATCGAAGTGCAGCCCGAGGCGCCCCTGCGAAAGGATGGAGAATGAACCTGGCTACCCCGCAACGTGTGTCCGGTGGTGAGCACGAGCACGGACATCTCGAAGAATTGCGCACCGACCCGATCGCGCTGATGCGCCGCGTCCGGGAGGAGTGCGGCAACGTCGGTGTCTTCCAGCTCGCCGACAAGAAAGTGGTGCTGCTGTCCGGCGCCGAGGCCAAGGAATTCTTCTTCCGCTCCACCGACGAGGATCTCGACCAGCAGGCCGCCTACCCGTTCATGAAGCCGATCTTCGGCGAGGGAGTCGTGTTCGACGCGAGCCCCGAGCGCCGCAAGGAGATGCTGCACAACCAGGCGTTGCGCGGCGAGCAGATGAAGGGCCATGCCGCGACGATCGCCCACGAGGTCGACCGCATGGTGGCGCAGTGGGGCGACGAGGGGGAGATCGACCTCCTCGAATTCTTCGCGGAGCTGACCATCTACACGTCCTCGGCCTGCCTGATCGGTACGAAGTTCCGGGAGCAGCTCGACGGCCGGTTCGCGCACCTCTACCACGAGCTCGAGCAGGGCACCGACCCCATCGCATACGTCGACGCCTACGCCCCGATCGAGAGCTTCCGCCGGCGGGACGAGGCGAGGGTGCAGTTGGTGGCCCTCGTCCAGGAGATCATGAACGGGCGCATCGAGAACCCCCCTCAGGGCAAGGAGGATCGGGACATGCTCGACGTGCTCGTCTCGATCAAGGACGAGGACGGCAACGAGCGCTTCACGGCGGACGAGATCACCGGCATGTTCATCTCGATGATGTTCGCCGGGCACCACACCACGTCCGGCACCGCGGCCTGGACCCTGATCGAGCTGCTGCGGCACCCGGACTACGCCAAACAGGTGGTCGCCGAACTCGACGACCTCTATTCGGACGGCTCCGACATCAGTTTCGGGGCGCTCAGGCAGATCCCGAAACTCGAAGCGGTGCTGAAGGAGACGCTGCGGTTGCACCCGCCGCTGATCATCCTGCTGCGCGTCGCGCGGGGTGAGTTCGAGGTCGGCGGCTACCGGATCGCCGAGAACGACCTCGTGGCGGCCACGCCCGCGATCTCCAACCGGATCGCGGAGGATTTCCCGAACCCGGACACGTTCGATCCCGAGCGCTACATCGACCCCAACCAGGAAGACATCGTCAACCGCTGGACGTGGATTCCGTTCGGTGCAGGCAGGCACCGCTGCGTCGGGGCCGCGTTCGCGCTGATGCAGTTGAAGGCGATCTTCTCGATTCTCCTGCAGGACTGGGAGTTCGAGATGGCGCAACCCTCCGAGACGTACCGCAACGATCACAGCAAGATGGTGGTGCAGCTGCAGCAGCCGTGCACGGTGAGGTACCGGAAGCGAAGCACGTGATGAAAGTCGAAGCCGATCTCGACCTGTGTCAGGGTCATGCCGTGTGCGAGATGGAGGCACCCGATGTCTTCGTCGTCCCGAAGCACGGCAAGGTCGAGATCCTCGACACCGACCCACCCGAGAACCTGCGCGCCGAAGTCGAGAGCGCCGTGAGCTTCTGCCCGACCCAGGCCCTGCGGATCCTCGCGGACAACGACTCCGAAGGAGATACCCGATGACACAGTTCGATCGAAGGATCGGCCCGGCGTTGCAGTTCGATCGTGCGGAGCTCGATGAGATGGTGCAGCGCTGGGTGGACGAGAACAAGCGCTGCGAGTCGCTCGGCGACTGGAAGCCGCTCGCCGAGATGTACACCGAGGACGCCACGTACGGATGGAACTACGGCCCGAAGGACGACTTCATGGCCGTGGGCCGGGACGAGATCCGCGACCTGGCGCTCGGGCAGGAAATGGACGGGCTCGAGGGCTGGCAGTACCCGTACCAGCAGTTCGTCATCGACGATCGCAGCGGCGACGTCATCGGATTCTGGAAGCAGGTGTCCGAACGCACCCGCGACGACGGCACGCACTATCAGGTCACCGGAATCGGCGGCAGCTGGTTCCGGTACGGCGGCAACTTCCAATGGTCGTGGCAGCGTGACTTCTTCGACTTCGGTAACGTCTCGAGCCTGTTCCTCGAGATGATCACGAACAACGCGATGTCGGACGGCATGAACGCGCGGATCCAGCGCGCGACGTCCGGTCGGCTGCCGGGGTGGTATCCGGTCGGCAAGGCCCCGGTTCCGCTGTGGTGAGTACGGTGAAGGTTCCGGCGTCGTTCGCCGATCTGTCCCGCGAGGATCTCGCGATTCTCGTGCCGGAATTGCTCCTGTGCGGTCATCTCATCGACCGCTCCGGTATGCCGCACCTGATCGGGGCGTTCGGTCGCGAGGGCATGACGCAGGTCGCGATCGAGGAGTGGATGGCGTCGAGCCCCCTCTACACGCGGCGGATGCAACGCGCGCTGGGATTCGAGGGCAACGGCGTCGTGACGATCTTCAAGGGTCTGCAACTCGACATCGGTGCGCCGCCCCAGTTCATGGACTTTCGGTACCGCGTCACCGATCACGATCACGGCGAGTTCTGGCTGGATCACTGCGGCGCGTTGATGGACGTCGAACCGATGGGCGACGAGTACGTCACGGCGATGTGCCACGACATCGAGGACCCGACGTTCGACGCCACCGCACTGGCGACCAACCCGCATGCGCAGGTGCGTCCCGTGCACCGTCCGCCCCGCAGGCCTGCGGACCGGACACCGCACTGCCTCTGGACGGTCACCATCGACGAGGCCCACGTGCCACCCCCGATTCCGGAAGGGTTGGTGACGGTGGGGAAGTCGCGGGCGGCAACGGTCGAGTTGTCGCCGGTCGACACCGGCGGGCCGGGGCAGCACGACTACGCGGGCGCGCTCCTGGACGATCTGCGGTTCCCGGACTTCTCCCATTCGGCTCTGACTCGGATGGCGGAGGAGGTGTGCGTGCAGCAGCACCTGCTTACGCTCGGTTTCCTGCTCGCGGTGCGGGCCCGCACCGATGCCGAATCCGCGCTCGACATCGCCCGCAAGCAACTCACCGGCATCGCCGGCCTCACGTCGGAGCGGATCCGGAACGCGCTCGGACTGCCCGCGGACCTCGAGGGCCTCGCTGTCGTCCTCGCCGTGCATCCGGCGTTCAACCCCCGTCAGTACGTGGACGTCACGGTCACGCTCGGCGACCGCATGCTGCTGACCCTCGGCAGGGACTGCGGAGCCGGGGAGGACGGGGCGTGGCCGTCCATGATCGACGCCGAGCACCTCGGGCCGTTGACTGCGCTCGTGCGCGGGGTGTCGCCGCGCTTCGCGGTGCAGGTGGTCGAGGAGACGGATGCGGCGCTGACCGTGGAAATCGTGATCGGTGAGCCGCCCGCGAAGGAGGCACCCGAGGTGGCGCTCACCCGGTTCAGCACGGGAGCCGACTTCGCGTTCACCGATCGAGGAATACCCCTACCACTCACAGTCGTCTGAGAGAGGACGCCCCCCGTGGCCTACAACCTTGCGGACCTCTTCGAGCATTCCGTCGACGCGATGCCGGAACGGGTGGCGCTGATCTGCGGCGCCCGTCGCGTCACCTACCGCGAACTGGAGGACCGCGCCAACAGGCTGGCCCACCACTTCCTGGAAGTCGGGCTGACCGTCGATTCGCACATCGGCGTGCACCTGCACAACTCCATCGAGACCATGGAGACATTGCTCGCGGCGTACAAGATTCGTGCGGTCCCGGTCAACATCAACTACCGCTACACCAGCGACGAACTCGCCTACGTCTACGGCAACGCGGAACTCGACGCCGTGGTCCACCATCGGATCTACTCGCCGCGCATCGCGGAAGTCCTGCCCTCGCTGCCGCGGATCCGGCACACCGTCGTCGTCGAGGACGATCTCGGCGGCGCCGGCGTGCCCAGCGACTCGGTGCCGTACGAGGAGGCGCTGTCCGGCAGTGGCGACCGGGACTTCGGCGAACGCAGCTCCGAAGACCTGTTCATCATGTACACCGGCGGCACCACCGGACGTCCCAAGGGTGTGGTGTGGACGCACGAGGCGATCTGGCGCGTCCTCGCGGGCGGTCTCGACTTCTACACCGGTGACGCGATCGACGACGAGTACCAGCAGTCACGGGTCGGGTCGCAGGGGGAGCCGACCCTGTGGTTCGCGTTGCCGCCGTTGATCCACGCGGCCGCGATGATGCCGACGTTCACCGCGCTGTTCAGCGGGAACACCGTGCTGCTGGAATCGAAGTTCGACGCCGAGCGGACGTGGGAGCTCGTCGAACGGCACAAGGTGCAGATCCTGATCATCACCGGCGACGCGATGGGACGGCCGCTGATCGAGGCGCATCAGCCGTCGCGCACCGACACGTCGAGTCTGGGTGTGGTGGCATCCGGGGCCGCGCTGTTCTCGCCGGTGATCAAGGACGCCTTCCTCGACGCGTTCCCGGGCCTGCTGGTTTCCGATTCGATCGGCGCGTCGGAGACAGGTTTCGGCGGAATCGGTTTCGCGACCAAGGGGGAGAAGCAGGTGGGTGGGCCCCGAGTGCCTCCCGGACGGTACGCCCTGGTGATCGACGAGAACGACGTTCCTGTCGAGCCGGGGTCGGGGAAGGACGGCTGGTTCGCGAAGGGCGGGTACGTCCCGCTGGGCTACTACAACGACCCGGAGAAGACGCGGGAGATCTTCCGGGAGGTCGACGGGCGACCGGTCGTCGTCACCGGCGACCGCGCGCGGATCGAGGCCGACGGATCGATCACCCTGCTCGGCCGCGGCAACATGGTGATCAACACCGGCGGCGAGAAGGTGTTCGCCGAGGAGGTCGAGAGCGCGGTGAAGGCGTACCGCGACGTCTACGACGCCATCGTCGTCGGCGTCCCCGACGAACGGTGGGGGCACCGGGTCTCGGCGGTGGTGCAGGCGCGCGACGGGCGGGGCGTCGACTTCGCCGGACTCGAGGAACACGTGCGGCAGAGCCTGGCCGGCTACAAGATTCCGCGCCTGGTGTGGGTGGAAGACACCGTCCAGCGCACCCCGAGCGGCAAGCCCGACTACCGCTGGGCCCAGGGCCTCACCACACAGCGCGACCCCGACCACCGCACGTGAGTGGCGAAGCGCGCTCCCGCACGCTTCGCCACTCACGTGTGGGTCAGGCGGGAGCGCGGACGACCAGGACAGTTCCCGGGAACTCCGCGGCGAGTTCCTGACGGCTGTGCTTCACGGCCGCGGTGCCGTAGCCCTTCTTCCGGGCGTCGGGGGAGATCCAGATGGCGACGTCGACCTCGCGTCCCGACAGCTCGCCGAACACCATGCCGACGGCCGTGTTCTCCGCGGTGTCCTCACACACGAACCACGCGGCGGACTCGTCGTCGACACGGGTCAGGCCTTCGGTGCGTTCCTTCTCGACCCGCTCCTCGGACCACTGTGTGCCCGCGTCGTCGACCTGCTCGACGCAGCGGCGCCGGAACAGTTCGGCGTCTTCCTCGGTCTCGGTGAACGGACGGAGGCGGAAGTTCCGCCCGGTGCTCGCCGGCCGGTCCGTCGACGTCCACTCGAGTGTGGCGTCGAGGTCCTTCAGTTCCGTCTGGATGCGGAGCCGTTCGACCTTGGTGAGACGGCGGAACGTCAGGTTGAGGACGGCTTCCGCGTACGCCTCGGACGTGTCGAGGAGTCCGGCGACGGTGGTGAGGGCCTCGGCGTGGTCCTCACTGTCGACGATGGCGTCGAGAACCTCGTGGCGCTGCTCGAGTGCACGCAGCAGGACCGCGGTGAGCTCTCGACGGTCGTGGATCCGATCTTGAACCTGTGTACTCATGTCTGCAATTCCTCGCCCTCGGCCGTCGTACAAGTCCGTACGCGTCAATACTGCAAGAAGTCCTCCGACATGGCACCCGTTACCCGGCGGTACATACACGCGCTATCGGGGGGCGCAGACCACGACGGGGATCGTGCGGTCGGTCCAGGCCTGGTAATTGTCGAAATCCGGATACATGTCGACGAGCCGCGGCCACAGGCGCGCACGTTCCTCGGGATCCGCCACGTGGGCGGTCATCGGCCGCACCCGCGACTTCACCTGGACGGTCACCTCCGGATTCGCGCGCAGGTTGAGGTACCACATCGGGTGCTTCGGGAGGCCGCCCTGCGAGGCGACGAGGATGATGCGGTCGCCGTCCTCGAGGAAGAGCAGCGGGCTGATCCTCGGCTCGCCGCTCTTCCGTCCGGTGGTGGTGAGCAGGCAGACGGGCAACCCGCGGGGGAAGGCACTACCCACCCGCCACTTGCTGCCCAGTCGCCCGCCCGTCCGCCGGTACAGCACGACGTTGATCTTCGACATCCACTTGATGAAGGAGACCGTCCACTTCGAGTCGAGGCCGGGCGGTCGGGCGGCGGCGGGTGCGTTCATCGGCAGATCCTAGATCCGCTCGATGATGGTGCCGGTGGCGAGCGCGCCGCCGGCACACATCGTGATCAGTGCCGTCGACCCGTCGGTGCGCTCGAGTTCGTGCAGCGCGGTGGTGATGAGTCGAGACCCGGTGCTGCCCACGGGATGTCCGAGTGCGAGCGCACCGCCGTTGACGTTGACCCTGTCCATGTCGGGCTCGTGCACCGACGCCCACGACAGCAGGACCGACGCGAACGCCTCGTTCACCTCGAACAGGTCGAGGTCGCCGATCTTCATACCGCTGCGTTCGAGGACGCGCGCCGTGGCCTGGACGGGACCGTCGAGGTGGAATTCGGGTTCGGAGCCGACGAGTGCCTGGGAGATGATGCGGGCCCGGGGCTTCAGACCGAGGGCGCGCGCCCTGGATTCGTCCATCAGCATGACGGCGGCGGCGCCGTCGGAGATCTGCGAGGACGTGCCCGCCGTGTGGATGCCGCCCTCGAGAACGGGCTTCAGCTTGGCGAGCGACTCGGCGGTGGTATCGCGCAGACCCTGATCGCGGGTCACCACCCGGGTCTCCCCGGTGAGGTTGCCTTCCTTGTCCACCACGGGCGCGGTCACCTGCAGCACTTCCCGGTCGAAACGCCCTTCGTCCCACGCCTGCTTGGCGCGTGCCTGCGAACGGACTCCGAGCGCCTCGACGTCCGCGCGGGTGATTCCGCGGCGACGGGCGATGCGTTCGGCGGCCTCGAACTGGTTGGGCATGTCGATGTCCCAGTCGGCGGGCCTGCGCGGGCCGGCGTTCTCGCCGACGTTCGCGCCGAGCGGCACCTGGCTCATCGCTTCGATGCCGCAGGCGATTCCGACATCGATCGCGTCCGTGGCGATCAGGCCCGCGATCAGGTGGTTGGCCTGCTGGGCGGAGCCGCACTGGCAGTCGATCGTGGTGGCGCCGACCTGCCAGGGCAGTCCGGCGTGCAGCCACGCGGTCCGGGTGATGTTGTTCGACTGCGCACCGGCCTGGGTGACGCAACCACCGATCACCTGCTCCACCAGTTCGGGGTCGATGCCGGAGCGGTCGAGGATGCCCCGCTGAGCGGCGCCGAGGATCTCGGCGGCGTGCAATCCGGACAGCCAGCCACCTCGCTTTCCGATCGGGGTGCGTACTGCCTCGACGATTACTGGTGTGCCCACGGTGGGCTCCTTTCCTTGTCCTCAGAAAATAGAACAGGTTCTGCTATCCGGGCAAGGTCTGTATGAGCTTTCCTTTGCTAGTCGCCCGGCTTGTGCTTCAATGCTAGTAGAACGTGTTCCACATCACGGAGTGGTGTATGGCTTAGGGCAGGAGACAGCAGTGGCGCAGCCCAATCTTCCAGAGGGTTTCGACTTCACCGACCCGGACATCTACGCAGAGCGCATCCCGTACCAGGAATTCGCCGAACTGCGGAAGACTGCCCCGATCTGGTGGAACCCGCAGCCGCCGGAGATCGGTGGCTTCCACGACGACGGCTACTGGGTCGTCAGCAAGCTCGAGGACGTCAAGGAGGTGTCGCGGCGCAGCGACGTCTTCTCCACACACGAGAACACCGCGATCGTGCGCTTCGCCGACGACATTCCGCGCGAGAACATCGAGATGCAGCGCTTCATCCTCATCAACAAGGACGCACCCGAGCACACCAAGCTCCGCAAACTCGTCTCCCGCGGATTCACACCCCGCGCGATCAACAGCCTGCGCGAAGAACTCACCGAGCGCGCCGAGAAGATCGTGAAGGAGGCCGCCGAATCGGGTGCCGGCGACTTCGTCACCCAGGTGGCGTGTGAGCTTCCGCTGCAGGCGATCGCCGAACTGCTCGGTGTGCCGCAGGAGGATCGCCTGAAGGTCTTCGACTGGTCGAATCAGATGACGGGCTACGACGACCCGGAACTGGACATCGACCCGCAGGCCGCGTCGATGGAGATCCTCGGCTACGCGTACCAGATGGCGGACGAGCGCAAGAAGTGCCCCGCCGACGACATCGTCACGACGCTGATCGAAGCGGACATCGATGGAAATGAGCTGTCTCCCGAGGAATTCGGATTCTTCGTGATCCTGCTGGCGGTTGCCGGCAACGAGACCACGCGCAATGCCATCACACACGGCATGATGGCGTTCCTGGACCATCCCGATCAGTGGGAGCTCTACAAGAAGGAGCGCCCCAAGACGGCGGCGGACGAGATCGTCCGGTGGGCGACCCCGGTCAACTCGTTCCAGCGCACCGCACTGGAAGACACCGAACTCGGCGGAGTGCAGGTCAAGAAGGGGCAGCGAGTCGTAATGCTCTACGGCTCGGCGAATTTCGACGAGGACGCGTTCGAGAACCCGGAGAAGTTCGACATCATGCGGGAGAACAACCCGCACGTCGGATTCGGTGGAACGGGCGCCCACTTCTGCCTCGGCGCCAACCTGGCGCGACTCGAGATCGACCTGATCTTCAACGCGATTGCGGATCACCTGCCCGATATCACCAAGCTGGGAGATCCGCGGCGGTTGCGCTCGGGCTGGCTCAACGGTATCAAGGAGTTTCAGGTCGATTACAAGACTGCGTCAGGCGGTTGCCCGGTCAGACACTGACCCCCTGATTCAGCGGCGTCGGAGGGCACCCTCATCCTCTCCGACGCCGCTGTTCTCTTTCGCCGACGTGGTGTCCGAGGGAATGTGGGAGCCACCATGACTGTGCAGTCCATCGTGGATGACGCGGGTGCCGTCTTCTCGGCACCGGGAGACCCGACCGTCACCGCCGCCCTCGGCGCATTCCTCCGTCGCCTGGACTCCGCGCCCCGCCTTCTCGGGTTCGGCGAGCCCATGCACGGGGAGGAGAGTTTTCTGCAGCTCCGCAATCAGATGTTCCGGTTCCTCGTCGAACACGAGGGCTATCGCTCCATCGCGCTCGAAAGCAGTTGCCTGAAGGGGATACTCGTCGACTCGTTCGTGAGGGGTGGGGACCGCCTGCCGCTCGACGACGTCATGGAGCACGGTTTCAGCCACGGCTTCGGTGAGTCCCCGGCGAACCGCGATCTGATCCTGTGGATGGCCGAATACAACCGTCGACGCGAACCGGACGAGCAACTCCGATTCTTCGGATTCGACGGCCCCATCGAGATGACGTCCGCGGACAGCCCGAGGCAGGCCCTGACCTTCCTCGACACCTACCTGCGGACCCACCTCGACGACCAGGATCTGCCTTGCACTCCGGACAGGATCTCCGCACTGATCGGCGACGACGACCGCTGGAGCAATCCGGCCGTCGCGATGGACCCGACCCAGGCCGTCGGTGCCACGCCCGGGGCCGTCGAGTTGCGTCTCATCGCCGACGACCTGATGACGCTGCTGGCGTCACAGGCGCCTCGCCTCGTGGCCGAAGGCACGCGAGACGAATTGTGGGAGGCCGAGCTTCACGGTCGCGTCGCCGCCCGCCTGCTCAGCTATCACGCAGGAATGGCGGAGAACTCTCCACGCCGCATCGCCCGGCTGCTGGGAATCCGCGACACCCTCATGGCGGACAACCTGTCCGCGCTCGTGCAGAGGGAAGCCGATCGAGGCCCGACGTTCGTCTTCGCCCACAACGGCCACCTGCTGAAAGGTGAAACCCACTGGGATCTCGCCGGACTGCATCTGCACTGGTGGTGCGCCGGCGCCCACCTCGGTGTGCGGCTCGGCGACGCCTACGCGGTCATCGGTGGGGCCGTCGGGCAGGCGCCCGGCCACGGCATCGGACAGCCGCCACCCGACACCGTCGAGGGCCGGCTCTTCGCCGTCGGGGAGAGCTGTCTCGTGCCGGCCGCGCCGGTGGCGCGCAGGACAGGAGACGTGGAGAAGCGTGCCGACCCGTCGGACAACTCCACGTATTTCCCACTGGAGCCCGCCGGCCTCGGCGAACTCGACGCGATCCTGTTCCTCCGGCACATCGACGCCGCCGGCACGTGAGCCGGGCGCTCAGACCTTGCGCAGTGTCTTCATCGCCCGCTCGACCTCCCAGAAGGCCCGCAGGGACGTGATCTTGCCGTCCTCGTTCACGCGGTAGATGAACACGCCCTCGGCGTCGATCCGAGATCCCGCCACCGTGGACCGGATGGTCCCGATGTTCACGTTCTCGTTCCCGCACACCAGTGAATCGGTGATGAGGAACTCGAGCGATTCGGTGGTCGCGATCGTCATGTCGTAGAACCGCGAGATCGCGTCGAGGCCGTGGTGACCCTTGCCTTCGGGGTCGAAACCCGAAGGGCCGACCGGGTCTTCGACGCACGCGTCCTCGGCGAACAGGGCCAGCCACTCGTCCTTGCGCCTGCCGCTGGCCGCCTCGCGGGAAGCCTGCCCGGCGAGGCGGGCAGGATGATCCGTCGTCGTCATGTCCACACCCCTATCCGATGTACTGGTCGGCGAACTTGCGCAACGATTCCTGCTTGGCGTCGAGCGGTCCGTCGAAGCCGATGCCGTCGAAAACCCACGGGACGACGATCGTGTCGGTCACTCCGGCATCTTCCAATTCGGCGTAGCCGTCCTTGCCGAAACGGTCGATGCACACGGTCTGGATCTCGTAGGGCAGATCGGCTCGGCCGTACTTCTCCCGGAGTTCCCGCAATCGCGCGATGACCTGAACGAGATCGTCGAACTTGATCATCGCGGACGTCCAGCCGTCGCCCACCCGGGCGGCGCGTCGTAGCGCGACGTCGGTGTGTCCGCCGACGTAGAACGGCACCGGCTTGGTCGGCGCCGGGCTCATCTGCAGGCGGTCGAAGTCGAAGAACTCACCGTGGTACTCGACCATGCCGCCGCCGAGGATCAGCTTGATGACGTCGATCATCTCGTCGACGCGCGCACCGCGCTCCTTGTACGGCACGCCGCACCATTCGAATTCCTCCGGTGCCCAGCCGATCCCGACGCCGAACCCGAAACGGTTGCCGATGAGGTTGGCGACCGAACCCACCTGGCGGGCGAGAAGGACCGGGTTACGGGAACCCAGTTTGAGGACCTGGGTGTAGAACTCGATCTTCGATGTCACCGCGCCCATGGCCGCCGCCGCGATCAGCGGATCCACCCAGGGGGTTTCCTCGTTCCACATCCGCGAGCCGTCCGGTGTGTACGGGTAGTCGGCGCTCTGCTTCTCCATGAAGAACAGTGAGTCGGGAAGTGCGATGGACGAGAACCCGCACTCCTCGGCTGTTTTCGCCAGGGCGGGCAGTTGATCGAGGGGATTCATGGCGATGCCGACGGTGAACTTCATGGTGATGTCCGCTCCTAGTTGTTCGGCCGGTCGGAACCGACCACCCACATCGAGAAGTACTGCGAACCGCCGCCGTAGGCGTGGCCGAGTGCCTTGCGTGCGTCCTTCACCTGATGGTCGCCGGCGCGGTGCATCACCTGCATCGCCGACTCGGCGAACCGGATCATGCCCGAGGCGCCGATGGGGTTGGACGACAGGACACCGCCGGACGCGTTGAGCGGAAGCCGGCCGCCGATGGCGGTCTCGCCGGCCTCGGTGAGTTTCCAGCCCTCGCCCTCGGAGACGAACCCCAGATTCTCGAGCCACATCGGTTCGAACCAGGAGAAGGGGACGTAGATTTCGGCCACGTCGATCTCGTCGAGCGGATCCTTGATGCCCGCCGCCTGCCACAGCGCGGCCGCGGCGTCCCGGCCGGCCTGCGGATTCACCTGGTCGCGTCCCGCGAACGTGGTGGGCTCGGTGCGCATCGCGGTGGCGTGGATCCAGGCCACCTCACGACCGTCCGTCGTGACCTGCCCGGCCGCCTCCTCGTTGCCGATCACCATCGCGCAGGCGCCGTCCGAGGACGGACACGTCTCGTCGTAGCGGATGGGATCCCACAGCATCTGCGAGGCCTGCACGGATTCGAGCGTGATGTCGGGTTGCTTGAGGTGGGCGTACGGGTTGAGGCTGCCGTTCAGCCGGTCCTTCACCGCCACCATCGCGCCGATGTGATCGGGTGCGCCCGACCGCCGGATGTACGAGCGGACGTGCGGGGCGAAGTAGCCGCCCGCGCCCGCACCGACCGGCATGTGGAACGGAATGGGGGTGGACAGCGCCCACATGGCGTTCGACTCGGACTGCTTCTCCCACGCCACCGTCAGTACCCGCTTGTGCACGCCGGACTTCACGAGGCTCGACGCCACCACCGCGGTCGAACCGCCGACCGAGCCTGCGGTGTGCACACGCAGGAGTGGTTTGCCGTTGGCGCCCAGCGCGTCCGACATCGCAAGCTCCGGCATCATCGACCCCTCGAAGAGGTCGGGGGCCTTCCCGATCACGACCGCGTCGATGTCGTCCCAGCCCACCCGGGCGTCTTCCATCGCGCGGTCGATCGCCTCGCGAACCAGCCCCGCCATGGACACGTCGTGCCGCTTCGCGACGTAATGCGTCTGACCGGTGCCGAGCACCGCGGCCAATTGATTCGCCATCAGTTGCGTCCCTCCAAGACTGCGACCAGATTCTGTTGCAGCACAGCACCACTCGTAGCGTGTGCCAGCGTGCGCCCGGCGTTGCCGTCCATGATGGCCTTTGCTGCGTAACCTATGCGTTCCAGACCCGCCGAGAACATCGGGTTCCCGCTCAGCGGGCCGCCCGACGGGTTGATCGCCGTCGCATCGGACAGTCCGATGGCCTCGCGGAGGATCAGTTCCTGATGGGTGAACGGTCCGTGCAGTTCGGCTACGTCGATTCCGCCGACGTCCCCTCCGGTGGCGGCGCGGGCGGACGCCGTCGTCGACGGTGAGACCGTCAGGTCACGGGCGCCGAAGTTCGGGGAATCGATCCGATGCTCGATCCCGGTGATCCACGCAGGCCGCTCGCACAGCTCACGGGCACGATCGCCGGCGGCGAGCACGACAGCGGCGGCGCCGTCCGTGATCGGTGCGCAGTCGTGGGCGCGCAACGGGTCCGCGACGAACGGACTGGCGAGCAGCGCGTTGATGTCGACGTGCCCCGACAGCTGGGTGTTCGGATTGCTCTCCGCCGCGGCCCGGCTGCGCGCGGCCACGGCCGCCATCTCCTCGGCCGTCCACTTTCCGGCGTCGAGTCCGAGGCGGGCCTGCAGTCCGGCGAGCGACACGGAGTCGAGGGCGAGCGGGGTGACCAGGTAGGGGTCGAGTTGCATCGACAGGATCTTGCGGAGGTTGCCCGCCGACGACTTCCCGAAGCCGTAGACGAGGGCGGTGTCGACCTCGCCGGTCATGATCTTGATCCAGGCCTCGTAGAACGCCCACGCCGCATCCATCTCGACGTGCGACTCGTTGATCGGCGGCACCGCGCCGATCGAGTCGACGGCGGAGATGAAGGAGAACGAACGGCCGGCCAGGTAGTCCGAAGACCCGGAACACCAGAAACCGATGTCGGACTTGGTGATTCCGAGCTCCTCGTACAGCTGCTGGAAGCAGGGAACCAGCATCTCGACGCCGTTGGTGGTGCCGGTGGTCTCGCGCACGTGTGGTGCGTGCGCGAACCCGACGACTGCGATATCTGTCATTGTGCCGCGCCCTTACAGGTGGTGTTTGTAGGTGTCGTACTCGGCGTCGGGCTCACCCGTCGGCCTGAAGTACTCGATGTTCTCGAGGGTGTAGCCCCACTCCTCGCGCGGCTTCCATTTGGCCTCCACGCGCATGCCCATCCGCACGTCGGCGGCGTCGCAGTCGAGGATCAGGTGCAGGAACGCGATGTCCGCGCCGTCGAGCAGCACGTAGGCGGCGACGTACGGTGGCTTGATCCGCTGTCCGAGGAAGGGGACATTCACGATGCAGAACGTGGTGACGATGCCCCTGTCCGGCAGTTCCACCTGCTCCTTCGTCGGGATGCCGTCGGTGGGGTTGGCGCTGCGCGGCGGGATGTACACCTTGCCGTCCGGTCCGGTGCGGCCACCGATCAGCTTGCCCGCCTTCAACCCTCGGAGGTAGTAGCTCTCCTCGGCGGAGGCGGAGTGCATGTAGTCGAGATCGATCGGCGTCGTGACCATCGTGACCGGTTCGGACTCCGCGGACGGGCCGGGTTCGCCGGTCGACTCCCCGGGTTCGAAGCACACGATGTCCTGGATGCGCCCGACCCGCTCCTGCGCCCACCGTGCCCGGACCCGCATACCGGTGCTCATCCCGGCGGGGGAGCCGACGTCCACGGCGTGCACCAGGGACGTGTCGGCGCCGTCCAGCGTGATCAGCGCCCACGCGAAGGGGGTGGTGAGTGGCTGTCCGGCAATCGGTTCCGGCATCCACGTCCAGCTCACCACGGTCCCGGCGTCGGAAACCCCGACGAAGTCGGTGAGAGGTTCGGCGGTGTTCGGATCGAATTCGGGCGGCGGGACGTAGACGCGTCCGTCCGAGCCGCGGGCGCCGATGACCTTGCGGTCGCGCAGCGCGGTCACGAAGGCTCCGATGGTCGGACCCACCGATCGGGTGTAGTCGAATTGAAGTTTCAGCGGGGCGCTCAACGGTTCGTTCGAGAATTTTTCGGCCACCGCGCTCTTTCCCATGCTCACAACTTCGAGTAGAACAGGTTCTAGTGTTTGTGGCAAGGGTCACTTCTGACGACGGTCGATGCGGAGGCACACGATGAAGCTCGGGTTGCAACTGGGATACTGGGGCGCACAGCCGCCGGCGAAGGTCCCGGCGTTGATCGCCGCGGCCGAAGCCGAGGGATTCGACGCCGTCTTCGCCGCCGAATCCTGGGGTTCCGACGCCTTCACCCCCCTCGCCTGGTGGGGTTCGAGCACCGAACGCGTCCGGCTGGGCACGTCCGTCGTCCAGATCTCCGCGCGCACACCCACCAGCACCGCCATGCACGCACTCACCCTCGACCACCTCAGCGGCGGCCGGGCGATTCTCGGGCTCGGCGTGTCCGGGCCGCAGGTCGTCGAAGGGTGGTACGGGCAGCCGTTCACGAAACCGCTCGCCCGCACCCGCGAATACGTCTCCATCATCCGGAAAGTCCTGTCGCGGGAGGAACCCGTCACCAGCGACGGCCTGCACTTCCCGCTGCCGTACACCGGGCCCGGCAGCACCGGCCTCGGGAAACCGCTCAAGCCGATCACCCACCCCCTGCGCGCCGACATCCCCATCTGGCTCGGCGCCGAAGGTCCGAAGAACGTCGCGCTCACCGCCGAGATCGCCGACGGCTGGCTCGCCATCTACTACTCGCCCCGCCTCGCACCCATGTACAACGAATGGCTCGACGAGGGTTTCGCCCGCCCCGGCGCCCGGCGCAGCCGCGAAGACTTCGAAGTCGCGGCCACCTGTCAGGTGATCGTCACCGACGACCGCACCACCGCCATCGCCGGCCTCAAACCGATCACCGCCCTGTACGTCGGCGGCATGGGTGCCCCCGAACTCAACTTCCACGCCCAGGTCTACACCCGCATGGGCTACGGCGAACAGGTCGAGGAAATCGGGCGCCTCTTCCGCGCAGGCCGCAAGGACGAAGCCGCCGCCGTCGTCCCCGACGAGATGGTCACCGAGACCATGATCATCGGCAACGTCGACGAAGTCCGCGCCGACGTCAAACGCTGGGCCGACGCCGGCGTCACGATGCTCCTCGTCTCCTGCCGCGACGCCGACCACGTCCGCGAACTGTCCGCGGCGGTCCTCGGCTGACCTCCCCCGCCGCCGGCTCCCCCCTGGCCGGGCGAATGTACCTTTCGGCGCACCTGAGGCGTTGAACGGCGCATTCACCCGGGCGCTCTGAGCATCCGGACCTCCGGCCGGGGGCGGGACGACGCCAGCTGGTAGTGCGACCGGAGGTCGGCGATCACGCGGTCGGGGTCGTCCCGGACGGCGCTCGGTAGCGTCGGCAGCACGATGATGCCGTGGTTCTGCATCCGGGTGCGGCGCTCGACGGTCGATTTGTACGCCTTCGGTGCCAGATGCCAGTCGAGTGAGTCGATGTCCCAGGCGAATGCGACGTCGTCGATCCATCCGTCCGGCATGGCGATGAACTGTCCGTCGGCGTCGACGATCTTGCGGTTGAAAACCATTCGGGGCAGTCCGCTGCGCAGCCATAGTCTGCGGGCTTCGGCCTCGGACACCGAGTGGACGTCGGCACTCACTTCGCGCAGCACTGTCCGGGGGAGTGCTGCACCCCGGCCACTACCCGAGTCCAACTCCGCGATCAGCTCGGCAACGCTCACCTCGCCTCGCTGGATCACCTCGGCGATGAGGGATCGAGTGCTGTCCAGGGTGCGGCACCGTCGTGCTGCGTCGAGCAACGCGCGTGGAAGCGGTGCGCAGGGAAGCCCGTTGCGTGTCACCGGCACGGGCAACCGCGTCGTACGTTCGACGAGGACGAAGCCCGTGGACTGCACGCGCCGGTGCGTGGCGATCAGAACATGGGCGTCGCCGGAGTACGACGTTCCGTAGTCGTATTCGTGCAGCGCTGCTCGCCCGGTGAGGACTGCGTTCTGGCCGCTGAGCACGATCGCGGCCACGGCACGCTGACGCGCGGTCGGGTGGCCGTTGCCGAGCATCACGACACCCGGAAGGATGCGTTGCCACGGCCCGCCCGGACGGCATCGAGCGTCGATCGCCGAATTCGATACGCCCCACTCCCTCAACTCGGCGGTGCGGATGATTCCGGACCGGCTCACTCCGTACAGGTCTTCGAGGCGATGCCCCCACTCTCCCCGTCGCATGGAGTCGATGATGACGCACTCGCTGTCGGCGGCAGGTGTGGTCACCAGGCGATTTGGTGAGGTCTGTGGATAAGTAGGGGGCTGTGGATAACCCTCACATCCTGGCCGAATGTACCTCTCGCCGCCTCAGATGCGCCGAAAGGTACATTCGCCCGGGACTAGTGCACCCGGGGTCAGCGGCCCTCGAATTTCGGCGCGCGCTTTTCGGAGAAGGCTCGGGGGCCTTCCTTCGCGTCGGCGCTCGTGAAGACCTCGGTGCCGAGGGCGGCGTCGATCTGGAATGCCTCTTCCTCGTGCATGCCTTCGGTGTCGCGGATGGTCTTCAGGATCGCCTGGACGGCGAGGGGGCCGTTGGCGGAGATGAGGTCGGCGAGTTCGAGGGCCTTGTCGAGGGCCTGACCGTCGGGGACGACGTGCCCGATGAGGCCGATTTCCTTGGCCTCGGGGGCCTTGATGTGACGTCCGGTCAGCAGGATGTCGGCGGCGACGGTGTACGGAATCTGCCGGACGAGGCGCACGGCGGAGCCTCCGAGGGGGAAGAGTCCCCATTTGGCTTCGGAGACACCGAATTTGGCGCTCTCTCCGGCGACTCGGATGTCGGTGCCCTGCAGGATCTCGGTGCCGCCGGCGATGGCGGGACCCTCGACTGCGGCGATGAGGGGCTTGGTGAGGCGCCGTCCCTTCAGGAGCGCCTCTATCTTCGACAGGTCCCAGCCCGACGAATTCTTTCCCTCGCTCCGCTCGCCCGCGCCCGAGAACGAGTCGCCGGGGTGCTGCGACGTCATGGCCTTGAGGTCGGCGCCCGCGCAGAATGCGCCGCCTGCGCCGGTGAGGATGGCGACCCGGATGTCCGGGTCGGAGTCGACCTGATCCCACGCGTCCCGCATGATCGCCATCATTTCGCCGGACAGCGCGTTCTTCGCCTCGGGGCGGTTCATCGTCACGATAAGGACGTGCCCGCGCTTCTCCACGAGGCAGTGCGGCGACTGTGCCGAAATGTCGGATTTCTCGGTCGTTGTAGAGGACACTGAAGTCTCCCGAAGGGTGTGTGAGCTGGCTCTCAAATTGGGTCTTGCCAGAAACGGTAACACGTTCTACTTTGTTGACGTGGCCCTTAATATCGCAGACCTCGTAGAGCACGCAATCGACCTCGTTCCGGACCGCGTCGCGTTGGTGTCCGACGACCGGGAAGTGACGTACGCGCAGATGGAGGAGAGGGCCAATCGCCTCGGCCACTACCTGCGCGAACAGGGTGTCCAGCCCGGCGACAAGGTGGGCATCTACTGCCGGAACACCATCGAGGCCATCGAGGCGATGGTGGCGGTCTTCAAGATCCGTGCCGTGATGGTGAACGTCAACTACCGGTACATCGAGAACGAGTTGCAATACATCTTCGACAATTCGGACATGGTCGCGCTCGTTCACGAGCGCCGCTACTCCGACAAGGTGGCGAACGTGCTCCCCGAGACGCCGCTCCTGAAGACCACCGTCGTGGTCGAGGACGGCACCGATCTCGACTACGAAGGCATCGAATACGAGGCCGCTCTGGCGCAGGGTTCCCCCGACCGCGACTTCGGCGAGCGCAGCAACGATGACCTGTACATGCTCTACACCGGTGGCACCACCGGCAAACCCAAGGGTGTCATGTGGCGTCACGAGGACGTCTGGCGGGTTCTCGGTGGCGGCATCAACTTCATGACCGGGGAATACGTCGAGGACGAGTGGGACCTCGCGAAGCTGGGCGCCGAGAGCCCCGGCATGACCCGTTTCCCGATCCCGCCGATGATCCACGGCGGCAGCCAGTGGGCGGTGTTCCAGAGTCTGTTCGGCGGCGGAAAGTGCGTGATGCACCCCGAATTCGACGGCCACGACGTGTGGCGGATCGTCGATCAGCACAAGGTCAACCTCATCTTCATCACCGGCGACGCGATGGCGCGACCGATGCTCGACGCGCTGGTGGAGGGCGACAAGGCGAGCGGCGAACCCTACGACCTGTCGTCGCTGTTCCTGATGGCGAGTTCGGCGGCGCTGTTCTCGCCCAGCATCAAGGAGAAGTACCTCGAGCTGCTGCCCAACCGGATGATCACCGATTCGATCGGGTCGTCCGAGACCGGTTTCGGCGGCCTCAGCGTGGTCGCGAAGGGCGACTCGCACGGCGGCGGCCCGACGGTGAAGATCGACGCGTCCACGTCCGTTCTCGGTGAGGACGGCAACCCGGTCGAACCCGGCTCCGGCGTGATCGGGATCCTGGCGCGCAAGGGGCACATCCCCATCGGCTACTACAAGGACGACCAGAAGACCAAAGCCACGTTCAAGGAGATCAACGGCATCCGCTACTCGATCCCCGGCGACTTCGCGCAGGTGGAGGCGGACGGCACGGTGACGATGCTCGGCCGCGGTTCGGTGTCCATCAACAGCGGTGGCGAGAAGATCTTCCCCGAGGAGGTCGAGGGCGCGCTCAAGTCGCATCCCGACGTTTTCGACGCCATCGTGGTCGGCATCCCCGACGAACGCTTCGGCCAGCGGGTCGCCGCCGTCATCCAGGCCCGAGGCGGGGCGCGCCCGAGCCTGCACGAGATCGCCGACGCGGCACGCAAGGAGATTGCCGGATACAAGGTTCCGCGCAGCCTCTGGTTCGTCGACGAGATCAAGCGCTCACCGGCGGGTAAGCCCGACTACCGCTGGGCCAAGGAACAGACCGAGACCCGTCCGGCCGACGACCACAACGGCAACGGTTCGCCCGAAAGCAAAGGCGCGTAAATGCACACGAGTTTGAGCGAGAAGTTCGGCATCGAGTACCCGGTCTTCGGGTTCACTCCCTCCGAACACGTCGCCGCGGCGATCTCCCGGGCCGGCGGTCTGGGTGTACTCGGCTGCGTCCGGTTCAACGACCCCGAGGAACTCGAGGCCGTCCTGTCGTGGATGGACGAGAACACCGACGGCAAGCCGTACGGCGTCGACATCGTGATGCCCGCCAAGGTTCCCACCGAGGGCACGTCGGTGGACCTCGAGTCGCTGATCCCCGCGGAACACCGCGCGTTCGTCGACCGGACCCTGGCCGAGCTGGGGGTGCCGCCGTTGGATTCGGGCGCCGAACACGCGACCGGTGTGCTCGGCTGGCTGCACTCGGTGGCGCGCTCGCACGTGGACGTCGCCCTGAATCATCGAATTGCGTTGATCGCCAACGCCCTCGGTTCGCCGCCGAAGGATGTCATCGACCAGGCCCACGAGAAGGGCGTTCCGGTGGCCGCGCTGGCCGGCGCCGTCGAGCACGCGCGCAGGCACGTCGCGAACGGTGTCGACATCGTCATCGCGCAGGGGTACGAGGCCGGTGGGCACACCGGTGAGATCGCGTCGATGGTGCTGGTTCCCGAGATCGTCGATGCCATCGGTGATTCCGCCGCGGTCCTCGCGGCCGGTGGTATCGGCAGCGGACGTCAGGTCGCGGCTGCGCTGTCGCTGGGGGCGGCGGGGGTGTGGATGGGGTCGTACTGGCTCACCACCTCCGAGTACAAACTCGGCAGCGCGTCGTCCGAGGGGCCGTCCGCGATCCAGCGCGCCCTGCTCGGTGCGACGTCCGCCGACACGGTGCGGTCCCGGATCTACTCGGGTAAGCCCGCGCGCCTGCTCAAGACCAAGTGGACCGACGCCTGGTCGAAGCCGGACGCGCCGGCACCGCTACCGATGCCGCTGCAGAATCTGCTGGTCAGCGAGGCACATCAGCGGATCGCCGCGTCGGAGAACCCGGATGTCGTCGCGATGCCGGTGGGACAGATCGTCGGCCGGATGAACGAGATCCGTCCGGTGGCCGAGGTGATGGACGAACTCGTCAAGGGCTTCGACTCGGCGGTGTCCCGCCTCGACAGCTTCCGGTAGCCGATGTGAGTGGCAAAGTATGCGTCAGCACACTTTGCCACTCACCTGCGGGAGTAGCCGGTTCCGCCGCGGACCCACACCGGATCGGTGCAATTGGCGGCCTCGGCGCTCAACACGCGGGTGAGGACCTTGAACGTGGCGGTCCGCGGGAACTCGGCACACACCCGGATCAGGCTCGGGCGCTGCTTCGGACCCAGATCGGACTGCGCGTCGAGGAAGCTCGTGAAGGCCGCGGGATCGAAGTCACGCGTCGGGACGACGGCCGCCATCACCCGGTCCCCGACGTCGGGATCGGGCACCGCGTACACCGACACCTGGGCGAAGCCGTCGTACCGCATCAGGATGCGTTCGATGGGTGCCGAACCGATGTTCTCGCCGTCGACGCGCAACCATCCGGAACTGCGTCCCGCGAAGTACACGTATCCGTCGGCGTCCCGGTAGGCGAGGTCGCCGCTCCAGTACTTGCCGTCGCGGATCCGCTCGGCGTCGGCCTCGGGATTGTTGTAATAGCCCGCGAACGCACCCGACCCCGCGACGTTGACGAGTTCACCGGTCGCGGCCTCGGCGTTGGCCACTCGGCCGGCGGAATCGAATTCGGCTGGGGGACAAGGATCGCCGGTCTCGGGGTCGAGGATCGCGATGCCTTCGGGGAGCTTGCCGAGGGAGCCTGCCGGCGTCCCGGGGCCGGCGGAGATGGCGACACCACCCTCGGTGGAGCCGAATCCGTCGACCACCGCGGTGCCGAAGCGGCGCGAGAACGCCGCGACAGCGGGCGCGGACCCCTCGTTGCCGTACATCACCCGAAGTGTGTTGTCGGCGTCGTCGGGCATCTCCGGGGTAGCCAGCACATACGACAGCGGCTTTCCGACGTAGTTGGCGTACGTGACGCCGAACTTCCGCACGTCGGACAGGAAGTGGGACGCGGAGAACTTGCGCCGCAGCGCAATCGAGCTGTGTCCCGCGAGCGCCACGGACCATGCCGCCATCATGGCGTTGGAATGGAACATGGGCATCGACATGTAGACGACGTCATCCGGGGTCAGCCCGAAGCGTTCGGCGAGCATGATGCCGGGTCCGGTGATCTTCGCGTGGGTGCAGCGCACCGCCTTCGGATCGCCGCTCGTGCCCGACGTGAAGATGAGCATGAACAGGTCGTCGGCCGCGGCGGCCCTCGGCGTGAATTCGGGGCGCTCGCCGGCGAGCAGCGCGGACCAGTCCGGTGAATCCACGTCGACGACGGGAACGCAGGGGTCGAGACCGTCCAGCAGCGCGGACCGGCCGGATTCGGTGAAGACCACCTGGCAGTCGGCCAGCGCGATGTCGCGGGCCAGCGCCGCCCCGCGTCGAGTGGTGTTGAGCCCCACGAGCACGGCGCCGGACAGCGCCGCCGCCCCGGCGAGGAGCGAGAACTCGGGAACGTTGTCCATCAGGACACCGAAGTGCCGGGGACGCTGTGCATCGAGCAGGTCGTCGAGGATCGCGGCGCGCCGCAGGCTCGCCCGCACGTGTTCGGACCACGACAGGAACCGGTCCTCGAAGTACAGCCCCTGGGCGTCCGATTCTGCGACGCCCAGGAGCAGATCCGATACCGTGCGCGCGAGCGTGGCGGTCATGCCGGGACGGTGGCCAGTTCGGCGCCGAGGATCCGCAACTGCTGCGTGGCCGAACCGAGCCGGAATTCGAGTGCCTTGGCCGCGAGGAAGTACCGATGCACGGGGTGGTCCTCGTCGAGTCCGACGCCACCGTGGACGTGGACGAGGGTATGGGCCACCCGGTGTCCGGCGTCGGACGCCCAGAAGTTGGCGGTCTGGATGTCGCCTTCGCTGGGCAGGCCCTCGCTGAGCCGCCACGCCGCCTGCCACAGCGTGAGCCGGACGCCCTTCACGTCGATGTAACCGTCGGCGAGTCGCTGGGCCACGGCCTGGAAACTGCCGATGGGCCGACCGAACTGCACCCGCTCGCGGGCGTAGGCCGCAGTGAGTTTCAGGGCTTCGTCGAGGACGCCGTACTGGTACGCGCAGGCGCCGAGCGAGCCGCGCTCGACGAGCCGGTCCACGATCTCGCCGCCCTGGTCGACGGCACCGAGCACGCGGTCCTCGGTCAGCGACACTCCGCGGAGGGTCACCTCACCGGTGCTGGCCAGATCGACGGTCTGCTGGCGGGTGACGGTCACTCCGGCGTCGTCGGGGCGGACGAGGAAGACGGCCACACCGTCCGGGGTGGTCGCCGGGACCAGGAAGAGGTCGGCGGACGGCGCCGCGTCGACCACGATCTTGGTGCCGTCGAGGGTCCAGCCGCTCGCGCCGCGTTCGGCCCGCGTGACGGGCGCCCCCGGGGTGTCGTTGAGTTCCTCGTCGAGGGCGACGGTGAGGATCTTCTCGCCACGCGCGGCCGGAGTGCCCCAGTCGGAACGCTGCCGTTCGGTTCCGAACTTCGCGATCGCCCCTGCCGCCATCACGATCGACGACAGATAGGGCACCGGCGCGACGGCGCGGCCCAGTTCGACGAGGATGCTGCACTGCTCGAGAACGCCGAAACCGTCGCCGCCCACCGACTCCGGCAGCGCGGCGCTCAAAACGCCGGACGACGCGAGCGCGGACCACAGCCGGCGATCGATGCGGTCCTCCGCGTTGTCGAGTTCGCGCAGCCGGTCGTTGGTGACGAGGTCCGAGACGATTCCTCGGGTGAGGCCGGCCAGGTCCTGCTGGGCCTCGGTGGGGGTGAAGTCCATTGTCGTAGTCCTAACGCTTCGCTGGGGGCAGGCCGAGGGCGGTCATGGCGATGATGTCGCGCTGCACCTCGTTGGTTCCGCCGCCGAACGTGAGGATCAGCGACGACCGGTGCATCCGTTCGAGTCGCCCGCGCAGCAGGACCCCGGGGGAGTTCTGCCGCAGCGTGGCCGAAGGTCCGAGGATCTCCATCAGCAGCCGGTACGCCTCCGTGGCGAACTCCGTGCCGTAGACCTTGTTGGCCGACGCCGCTTCCGGGCCCGGCGCGTGGTCGGTAGACGAGGCGATCTCCCAGTTCATCAACTTGAGGTACTCGGCCTTGGCGTGGACCCGAGCCAGATTGATCTGCACCCATTCCTGGTCGATGACGCGGCGCCCGTCCGGCAACTTGGTGTTCTGCGCCCATTCGCGCACTTCACGCTGGGCGGTGAGGACCGGCCCGGCGGATGTCAGGGCGACGCGCTCGTGGTTGAGCTGATTGGTGATCAGTGCCCAGCCGCCGTGTTCGGGGCCGACCAGCGCGGACGACGGAACCCGCACGTCCTGGTAGTAGGTGGCGCTCGTGTCCGGACCCGCCATCGTGTGGACCGGGGTGTACGAGAAGCCTTCGGCGGTGGTCGGGACTATCAGCATGCTGATGCCCTTGTGCTTCTTGGCTTCGGGATCGGTGCGGCACGCCAGCCACACGTAATCGGCGTACGCGATCAGGCTCGTCCACATCTTCTGGCCGTTGATGACGTAATCGTCGCCGTCCTTGACGGCGGTGGTCCGGAGGCTGGCGAGGTCGGTGCCCGCTTCGGGCTCGGAGTAGCCGATGGAGAAGTGCAGTTCGCCGGCCGAGATCTGGGGCAGGAAGAACGCCTTCTGCTCGGGGGTGCCGAAGTGCATGATCGTCGGCGCCACCGAGTTGATGGTGAGGAAGGGGACCGGGGCGCCGGCGATGGCGGCCTCGTCCGTGAAGATCAGCTGCTCCATGGCCGACCGTTCCTGGCCGCCGTACTCCTTGGGCCACCCGAGCGTCAGCCAGCCGTCCCTGCCCATCTGGGCGACGACGTCGCGGTAGACGTTGCCCTCGCCGTATTCGCCGGTGGTGGCGGCCAGTGCCTCTCGACGCTCCGGCGTCATCAGCTTCGCGAAGTACGCGCGCAGCTCTTCCCGCAGCTGCTGCTGCTGCGGTGTGTAGGTGATGTGCATCGAAATACCTCTCCAGTCCGAGAGCGGAATCAGCTGAAATCTGGCACAGGTTCCAGTCTCTGCGGTGCATTCGCGGAGCCGGCCCCGGCCGGCCCCGGAGCGTGCCCGGTAGGCGTGCTCGCAGTCGTGGAACGAATCATTGCACACGACTGGAACAGGTTCTAGTGTTATCGCAGGAACGGAGTGTGCCGCAGCCCGGCGGCACCCGGATCCGCGAGTGACGAGACGAGGAGAAGTGAGGGTTGCCATGGAGGTCAGAGTCGATTTCGACCGTTGCGAGGCCAATGGCGTGTGCGTGGGGATCGCACCCGACATCTTCGAGCTCGACGACGACGATCAGCTGCACATTTCGAGTGCCGTTCCTCCCGCTGACCGGGAGGAAGACGTGCGTACGGCGATCGCCCAGTGTCCGAGGGCCGCACTCACCGAGCACCCCTGAGGATTGTTGCCCGGAATGAGAACACGTTCTACAGTGACGTCGACCTACCGCCGTGTCGTGGTTCGCGACCTGCGGCGAGTGCACAGAACCGGGAGAGCGTGTTCATGAATGCTGTGGCTGACCGCGATGTGAACGTGGACGGCAAGGTCGCCGTCGTGACCGGCGCCGGATCCGGCCTCGGGAAGTACGAGGCGATCGCATTGGCCCGCGCGGGTGCGTCCGTCGTCGTCAACGACCTGGTTGCGAACGACGCCGTGGAGGCCACGCTCGAGGAGATCCGGGGTCTGGGCGCGAAGGTCGAATTCGTGGCAGGCGACATCGGGGAACGGTCCACCGCCGACGCGATCATGGAGGCGGCGCAGAGCCGGCTCGGCAGCCTCGACATCCTGGTGAACAATGCGGGCATCACGCGGGATCGCATGCTGTTCAACATGTCCGACGAGGACTGGGATCTGGTGCTGAAGGTTCATCTGCGCGGCCACTTCCTGCTGTGCCGCGCAGCCGCGTCGTACTGGCGGGGCAAGTCCAAGGAGGCCGGCGCGCCGGTATACGGGCGCATCGTCAACACCTCGTCCGAGGCAGGACTGCTCGGCCCCGAGGGGCAAGCGAACTACGGCGCCGCCAAAGCAGGCATCACGGCGCTCACGCTGTCGGCGGCCCGTGGGCTGTCCCGGTACGGCGTCCGAGCCAACGCGATCTGCCCCCGCGCCCGCACGTCGATGACGGAGAACGTCTTCGGAGAGGCGCCGGCCGAGGGGGTCGACCCGTTGTCGCCCGAGCATGTGGCCGCGCTGGTCGCCTACCTCGCATCGCCCGCCGCCGACTCCCTGAACGGTCAGGTCTTCGTCGTCTACGGCCCGATGGTGGCGTTGATGGCGGCACCGGTCGTGGAGCGGCGCTTCGATGCCGTGGACGGTCGGTGGACACCCGGTGCGCTCGCGGCGGAACTCGGGAACTACTTCGGGGATCGGGATCCTGCCACCATGTTCTCGGCCTCCGCGGCGCTACGCGAACTGGGCTGATCCGCGTCTCCGGGGCCGAAGAACCGACACGAAGGTTGTTTCCGTGTCGTTTCCGCAGGTAATGCGCCCGCGATGGGCGATACTGAAGGCAACTGAAGAGCGGCGGAACGGGGGCCGGGTGACCGTGGTGGGGTGTTCGAGAGGTGTGCCGGATATGACTAGATCGTGTTCTAGTTCTGCTGTCGTCGAGCAGTTCGATCGTGCCTGCCCATCCGGCCCGGGAGCTCCCGGTTCCGGCCTCCGTGTGCGGTCGCCGAGAGCTGGGGCAGGGAACGATTCCGGAGTTCGTCGGAGTACTGTCATCCTCACTCAAAGTGCTTGTGCTATAACATCTTAGGTCCGCTACTCGGATTTCCGCTCGGCGCGAATTGTCAAGTTTGCTCGGGGGGAGGCACGCCCGGCGTTTCGGTCGAATTCGGCCCTCGGGGCGTGCTGAATGTGGGACGATTCATGCTGATGAGTGACCACCTTTGACAGGTGAACACGTTCTAGTTAATATGACCTGAGTCACAGACCGCCGGGGGGCTGGGCTCGAACTGACAGTCGGTGCTGGGCGAGATCATGGACGAGGAGGACGGATGGTAGACCTCCTCGAGGTGCCGTTGCGTGCGGTCGGCGGGTTCTTCTCGATGTCGGGCGAAACGTTGAGGGCAGTCTTTTCGAGGCCCTTCCAGCGTCGCGAGTTCGTCGACCAGGCGTGGTTCGTCGCCCGGGTCTCGATGGTGCCCACCGTGCTGGTGGCCATCCCGTTCACGGTGCTGGTGAGCTTCACGATCAACATCCTCCTCCGTGAGATCGGCGCCGCCGACCTCAGCGGCGCCGGCGCCGCTCTCGGCACCGTGACCCAGGTCGGTCCCATCGTCACCGTGCTCATCGTCGCTGGTGCAGGCGCCACCGCCATCTGCGCAGACCTCTCCGCCCGCACCATCCGCGAAGAGATCGACGCGATGCGGGTGCTGGGCATCAATCCGATCCACCGCCTGGTCGTGCCACGTGTGCTGGCGTCGACCGTCGTGGCGCTCCTGCTCAACGGGCTGGTCTGCACCATCGGCATCCTCGGCGGCTTCGTCTTCTCGGTCTACATCCAGGACGTCAACCCGGGTGCGTTCGTCAACGGCATCACCCTGCTCACCGGATTCGGGGAGCTCGTGATCTCGGAAGTCAAAGCCGGTCTGTTCGGCATGATCGCCGGCCTCGTCGCCGCCTACCTCGGCCTGAACGTCAGGGGTGGCGCGAAGAGCGTCGGTGACGCCGTCAACCAGACCGTCGTGTTCTCGTTCATGGCCCTTTTCGTGGTCAACGTTCTCGTCACCGCCGTCGGCATCAAGCTGACGGCAGGGTGATCGACATGGTGGTGGAGTAGATGGCACTAGCGGCGGCCGGGCGCTTTCCCCGAACTCGCAGACGGTTCGCGTCGGCGTCCCGCTCGATCGACCGGCTCGGTGAGCAGGCGCTGTTCTTCGCGCGTGCCATCGGATGGGCGCCCCGCGCCCTGATGCACTACCCGAAGGAGACGCTGCGGCTCATCGCCGAGATCAGCATGGGCACGGGTGCTCTCGCCGTGATCGGCGGAACGGTCGTCATCGTCGGCTTCCTGACCCTGTTCACCGGCGGCACCATCGCGGTGCAGGGCTACAGCTCGCTCGGCAACATCGGCGTCGAAGCCCTCACCGGCTTCTTCGCGGCCTTCATCAATGTGCGTATCGCGGCACCGGTCATCGCGGGCATCGGGCTGGCGGCCACCATCGGCGCCGGCTCCACCGCCCAGCTCGGCGCCATGCGCGTCTCGGAGGAGATCGACGCGCTCGAGACGATGGCGATCCCGTCGATCCCGTACCTGGTCAGCACACGTGTCATGGCGGGCATGATCGCCATCATCCCGCTGTACGCCCTGGCGGTGATCGCGTCGTTCATGGCCAGCCGGTTCGCGACGGTGGTGCTGTACGACCAGTCGTCCGGCGTGTACGACCACTACTTCTCGACGTTCCTGATACCCACGGACATCCTGTGGTCGTTCGCCCAGGCCATCGTCATGGCGATCGCGATCATGCTCATCCACACCTACTACGGTTTCAACGCCTCGGGCGGTCCGGTCGGTGTCGGTGTGGCCGTCGGCAACGCGGTGCGCTCCTCGCTGATCGCCGTCGTCACCGTCACCCTGCTCATCTCGCTCGCCATCTACGGCGGGTCCGGCAACTTCAACCTTTCGGGATAGGGGTGCCGGTAGATGACTGATTCGGGTGGGAAGAAGAAGCTCGCGGCACTCGTCCTCGTCGTGAGTCTTCTCGCGATCATCGGTGTGTCACTGGCCATGTTCAACGGAACCTTCAGCGAGTCCACGCCCGTCACCGTCACGTCGGATCGCTCCGGGCTGGTGATGGAACCCGACGCCAAGGTCAAGCTCCTCGGCGTCGAGGTCGGCCGCGTCGGCTCCATCGAGCACGTGACGGACGGCGCCGAGCTGAAACTGGCGATGTACCCCGACATGATGTCGCTGATTCCGTCCAACGCCACCGTGGAGATCAAGTCCACCACCGTGTTCGGCGCCAAGTACGTCAACTTCGTGATGCCGGACAACCCGTCGTCCACCCCTCTTCAGGCAGGGGACGTGATCGCGTCCGACAACGTCACCGTCGAGTTCAACACGGTCTTCCAGCACCTGTCCGACGTACTGGCCCAGGTACAGCCGGAGAAGCTCAACGCCACCCTCGGGGCGATCTCCTCGGCGCTGCGCGGGCGCGGCGAGGAACTCGGCGCCCTGCTCGAGCAGAGCGACAGCTACCTGGCGAAGATGAATCCGAGTCTGCCCCAGCTGCAGGAAGATTTCGCGAAGGCCGCGCAGGTCACCGACGTGTACGCCGACACCGCACCGGATCTGCTGCGAGTGCTCGACAACGCGACGGCCACCAGTGGCACGGTCGTCGACGAACAGGACAACCTGGATGCCGTGCTGCTCAACGTCACCGGGCTGGCCGACACGGCCAACACCGTACTGACCGAGAACGAGCAGAACCTGAACTCCTCCCTCGACCTGTTGCTCCCGACGACGGATCTGCTGGCCGAGTACTCGCCCGAGATCTCCTGCTTCATCGTCGGCCTGAACAATGTGATCCCCCTCGCCGAACAGCTCATCGGTGGCAATCAGCCGGGCATCGCGCTGAGCGCCAGCTTCATGTACGGGCAGGAGCCGTACACCTATCCGAAGGACCTGCCGAAAGTGAATGCGACAGGTGGGCCGAACTGCCACGGCCTTCCCAATCCTGATCTCAGCAAGCATGCGAACTTCGTCGTGGCCGACACCGGAACGGTGCCGTTCGTGCCGTCGACGGAAGTCCAGGTGCACCTGCCCAAGGTGTTCCAGCTGCTGTTCGCGGGTGTGTACCCCGGGCAGGGTGGGCAGTGACAGTGCGAGCGACCACGGTCAAACTGTTGATCTTCGCGACGGTGATGTCAGTGATCTTCGCCGGACTCGCCCTGGTGTTCAGCCAGTACCGGTTCAGCAGTTCCGACGGCTACCACGCCACGTTCACCGACGTGTCCGGGCTCAAGCCCGGCGACAAGGTGCGCATCGCCGGCGTTCCCGTCGGCGCCGTCGAGAAGGTGAGCATCGACGACGACAACCTCGCTGACGTCGATTTCACCGTCGACACCAAGTACTCGCTGTTCGACGGGACCAAGGCCACGGTGCGGTACGAGAACCTCGTCGGCGACCGGTACATGGAACTTCTCGAAGGCGCCGGATCGGTGGAACCCCTGCCGGACGGCGGATCCATCCCCGTCGAGAACACCTCTCCCGCACTCGATCTCGACCTCCTGCTGGGTGGGTTCAAACCGTTGCTGCGGGCACTGGACCCTCAGCAGGTCAACGACCTGTCCCAAGCACTGGTCCAGGTGTTCCAGGGGCAGGGCGGAACCCTTGTCTCGCTCCTCGGCAGCACGAGTTCGTTCACGAACACCCTCGCCGACCGGGACCAGTTGATCGGTGAGGTGATCACGAACCTCAACCAGGTGCTCGGCACCATCAACAACCGCGGCGACCAGTTCCGGTCGACGCTCGACCAGTTGCAGCAGTTGGTCAGCGGGCTCTCCCAGGACCGCGATCAGATCGGTGACGCCATTCCCCGCATCGCGGGGGCGACGGGCGATCTCGCGAATCTGCTCGAAGGTGTGCGGCCACCGTTGCAGAGCACGATCGCCGAGGCCAACCGCACTGCAACTCAGCTCCAGGCGGGGGAGGACGACCTCGACTGGGTTCTCCAGAATCTGCCCGACGCCTACCGGAGGCTCATCCGCATCGGCACGTACGGCAGCTTCTTCCAGATGTACGTCTGCACGGTCAAGTTCAAGTTCTCCGGCCCGGACGGATCGAATCTGCTCCTCAACATGCCGGGCGGTCAGACGGCAGGGAGGTGTGCACCGTAGCCATGAAACGCGAACGTAATCCCGTACAGGTGGGAATCATCGGTGTCGCCATCGCGAGCATGATCGTGATCGCGACCCTGCAATACGATCAGCTGCAATTCCTTTCGGGTGGAACGCAGTACTCCGCCTACTTCGAGGACGCGGGTGGGCTGATGACCGGCGACGCGGTGACGCTCGCCGGCGTCGACGTCGGGAAGGTCGCCGAGGTCGAACTCGATGAGCAGCACGTGCTCGTCAGGTTCACTATCGAGGACGGCATCGTGCTGGGCGACGCCACCGAGGCGAACATCAAGACGAACACCGTTCTCGGACGCAAGTCTCTGGCCGTCACCCCGCTCGGGTACGACACGATGCCGGTGGGCTCGACGATTCCGTTGGAGCGCACCAACTCTCCGTACTCTCTCAACGACGCGCTCGGCGACCTGTCGAACACCGTGTCCGAGCTCGACACCGACGAGGTCAACAACGCGTTGAACGCGATGTCCGGCGCTCTCGAGAACACACCGCCCGAGCTGCGCACCGCATTGGACGGCCTGACCCGGTTGTCGGAGAGCATCAATTCGCGGGACGAGACGCTGCGACAGCTGCTCTCGCGTGCCGAGAACGTGACCGGAATCCTCGCCGAGCGCAGCGGGCAGATCAACTCGCTGATCGTCGACGGGAACCAGCTGTTCGGTGAGCTCGACCGTCGCCGCACGGCGATCAGCCAGCTGATCGTGAACATCTCCGCGGTGTCCCGGCAGCTCACGGGATTGGTCCAGGACAACGAGGAGCAGATGAAACCGACGCTCGACAAGCTGAACTCGGTGGTCGACGTCCTGCAGCGGAACAAGGACAACATCTCGCAGGCTCTCGACGGCCTCGCGCCGTACGCCACTCAGCTCGGGGAATCGGTCGGTAGCGGTCCGTTCTTCATGGCGTACGTCTACAACATCGGCATCGGCAACCTGTTCCAGGGGCTCAGCGACGCGGTGACGTGGCCGGAGCACCTCCCCAACGACCTCCAGGCCTACCTGCAGACAGGTCCGTCCATCGAGCTGAGGGAACCGCCGCGATGACGACGAACCCGGAAATCACCAACACGCGGAAGAAGTGGCTGATCCGCGGCGGCGTCGCCGCGGTCGTCGTGGTGCTGATCGTGGGCGCCGCAGTGATGTTCGTGCCCAAGCTCTTCCAGAACACCATCACCGCGTACTTCCCGACGACCACCGGGCTGTATTCGGGCGACGACGTCCGCGTCCTCGGTGTGAAGGTGGGGACGATCGACTCGATCGAGCCCGGCGCCGATTTCGCACGGGTCACGATGAACGTGCAGAAGAGCGTCGACATCCCGGCGGACGCGAAGGCCGTCATCGTCGCACCCAGCCTGGTGTCGGGACGGTTCGTGCAGCTGACACCCGTCTACGCGGGTGGGCCGACGATGGGCGACGGCGCGAGCATCCCCGTGGAGCGCACCGCCGTCCCGGTGGAGTGGGACGAGATCAAGACCGAGCTGAACAAGCTGTCGGAGGCGCTCGGACCGCAGGGCGCCGATCCGCAGGGCTCGCTCGGCACGTTCATCGACACCGCCGCCGACAATCTCGACGGCAACGGAGAGTCGTTGCGGAACACGCTGCGGGAACTGTCGGAGACCATGCGGACCCTGTCCGACGGCCGGACCGACCTGTTCTCCACCATCCGCAACCTGCAGACGTTCGTGGCCGCACTGTCGTCGAGCAACGAGCAGATCGTCCAGTTCGAGGGCAGGCTTGCGTCGGTGTCGAACATGCTCGCCACCAACTCCGACGAACTCGGAACCGCGCTGAACGATCTCGACCTCGCGCTCGGCGACGTCAACCGGTTCGTCGTGGAGAACCGGGCAAGCCTCAGCGAGCAGGTCGGCCGCCTGGCCGACGCCACCCAGGTGCTCGCCGACAAGAGGCCGCAGATCGAGCAGGTGCTCCACGTCGCGCCCACGGCGCTGGCCAACTTCAGCAACATCTACAAGCCGGCGCAGGGATCACTGGTCGGTGCGGTCGCGATGGCGAACTTCGGGAACCCCGTGAACTTCATGTGCGGTGCCATCCAGAGCCTGCAGGCCAATGAGGCGAACCGCAGCGCGGACCTGTGCACGCAGTACCTGTCGCCGGTCCTGAACTCGCTGACGGCGAACTACCTGCCCATCCTCACCAACCCGACGACGGGGGTGAACGCATTCCCCGACCAGATCGAATTCACGCCGCCGAGCCTCGGGGCCTCCGTACCCCCGCGGTCCGCGCCGCCGATGACCGGGGCCCTCGCCGGGATGCCGACCGTCGCCGTGCCCAAGGACCTCAACGATCTGCTGCAGCCGGGAGGTGGGCGATGACGAAGCGCACACGGGTGCGTCGCGCCGCCATCGCGGCTGTGGCGATCACGTTGTCCCTCACCCTGACCGGGTGCGAGTGGGAAGGGCTGAACTCGCTTCCCCTGCCGGGCACCGAGGGACAGGGCGACGACGCGTACACGGTCGAGATCCAGATGCCCAATGTCACGACGCTGTCGCAGAACTCGCCGGTCCGCGTGAACGACGTGACGGTGGGTTCGGTGACGGGAATCGACGTGCAGGACTGGCATGCACTGGTCACCGTCTCGATCAACGGCGACGTCCAACTGCCTGCCAATGCGACGGCCAAGATCGGCCAGACCAGCCTCCTCGGCTCGCAGCACCTCGAACTGGCTCCGCCGACCGACGCCGAGCCCGAAGGCCGGCTCGAGAACGGCGACGTGATCCCCATCGAGCGGGCGGGCGCCTACCCGACCACCGAGCAGACGTTGTCGTCGCTGTCGGTGGTGCTCAACGGTGGCGGCATCGCCCAGATCCACGACATCACCCAGGAACTCAACGCCGCACTGGGTGGCCGGGAGGACTCGATCCGGGATCTTCTCCCGCAGCTCGACCAGCTCGTCACGAGCCTGGATCAGCAGCGCGGCGACATCATCGGCGCGATGGAGGGACTCGACCGGTTGGCGGGCACCGTCAACGAGCAGAAGGCCACCCTGGACGCGGCGCTGGACGGCATCCCGCCCGCGCTGGAAGTGCTCGTCACCCAACGGCAGAACCTCACCACCGCGCTGGTCGAGGTGGGCAAGCTCAGCGACACCGCTTCCCGTCTCGTGGAGAACAGCGGCGAGGAACTGAAAGCGAACCTGGCAAACCTGACACCGGTGCTGCGTGAACTCGCCAACTCGGGTAGCGCGCTGACCGAGGTGCTGACCCTGATGCTCACGTACCCGTTCCCGATGAAGACGATGGACAAGGCGATTCAGGGTGATTACGCGAACCTCATGATGACGATCGACATGACCAACGAACGCGTCGACAGCAACTTCCTGACCGGAACCGGCCTCGGCGGATCGCTCGGCGGCGTCGAGGGCGCCGTGGGATCGCTCGCCGGGGTTGCCGGGCAGTCGGGCGATCCCCTGCAGGCACCCCTGCAGCCGGCTCCGAAGCCGGCACCCGCACCCCCGATGATTCCTGGGCTTCCACAGATACCCGGACTGCCGCAGATCCCGGGCCTTCCGCCGCAATTGGGAGGGGCGCCGACACCATGAGAATGACGAGATTCGTTCGCATTCAGCTGATCATCTTCTCGATTCTCACCGTCATCGGGCTCGTGGTGATGTCGATCCAGTACGTGAAGGTGCCGGTGCTGTTCGGCGTCGGGCGCTACGAAGTCAGCGTCCGACTGCCGTCCACCGGTGGGCTCTACTCGCACGCCAATGTCGCTTACCGCGGCACCAACATCGGTGTCGTCGAGAACGTGACGCTCACCGGCGACGGTGTGGAAGCGAAGATGTCACTCGACAGCGACTACAAGATTCCGGCCGACGTCGACGCGGCAGTCAAGAGCGTGTCGGCGGTCGGCGAGCAGTACGTCGATCTGATTCCCCGGGACGGCGCCGCCGAGGCCGACGGCCCGTACCTCGCGGACGGCGACGTGATCCCGTTGGACCGGGCCACCATTCCGCAGGACGTCGGCGAAATGCTCGACCAGGCCGACGAACTGCTCGCCAGCATTTCGGACACCAGGCTGCAGACGGTGATCGACGAGGCGTTCACGGCGTTCAACGGATCGGGCCCCGACCTGCAGCGGCTCATCGACTCGGCCCGGTTGTTCGTCGAGGAGGCCGATGCGAACAGCGACGCGACGAAGGCCCTGATCGACCAGGTCGGCCCACTGCTCGACACCCAGGTGGTCAGCAGCGACGCCATCCGGTCGTGGACCCAGGACCTGGTGACGTTCACCGACCAGTTGCGGGCGAGCGACCCGAGCCTGCGGTCGGTGCTGGAGAAGGGCCCGGGAACGGCGCAGGAAGCCACCCGGCTGTTCCAGGACCTGCAGCCGACACTGCCGATTCTGCTGCGGAATCTGGTGAGCGTCGGCCAGGTCGGGGTGATCTACAACAAGAGCATCGAACAGGTGCTGGTCATCTACCCACCCCTGACCGCGGCGCTCGTGACGGCCGCGACCGGCGGGCCGGTGGAGGACGGCGCGATCGTCGACTTCGCCCTGCAACTGCACGACCCGCCGGCCTGCACGACCGGATTCCTGCCCCCGGAGCAACGCCGGTCGGGAGATCAGACCGACCCGATCGCGACACCGAACGACCTGTACTGCAAGGCCGCTCCGGACGATCCGGCCGTGGTGCGCGGCGCGCGGAACCTGCCGTGCATGGAGTTCCCGGGACGTCGCGCGCCGACGGTCGAGGCGTGCCGCGAGGGCTGGGAGGCGTCGGGCAACAACCCGCCGTACGGGCCGATCATGCCGCCGGATGTACCCTCGTACACAGCCGTTCCGAGTTCCTACGAAGGCGCCGCGGGTGCACCGGTCGCGGCCGTGCCCTACGACCCGGCCACCGGTAGCTTCATTGGTTCGGATGGAAAGACGTACACCCAACCGGATCTGGCGGTGCAGGGAAAGGACTCGACGTGGCAGACGATGATGACAGGTCAGCAGATTTGAGTTCCAGCACAGACGAGCGCGCAACCGACTCCGCGGAGCAGGCGACCGAGCAGAGCTCCGCGGCGAAGGACCGGAGCAGGCGCAGGGCGGTCCGGCACGCCGGCCCGCCGGTGGGGGAGACCGAGGCCCCGAAGCCGGTGGTCCTGGCCAAGCCGACAGACGCGAACGCCGCGCCCGAGGCGGAAAAGGTGTCGACGGCGAAGGTCGCGTCCCCGGACGCTCCGGCGCCCGACGCGCCGAAGCAGCGTCGTCCCCTGAAGTCGTTGCTCGCGTGGGGTGTTACCGCGGTGGTCGTCGTCGCACTGGTCGTCGCGGCGGTGGTCCTGCTGCTCGACCAACAGTCCGCACGGGAACGGGACGACCGCCGTCAGGCCTTCGTCGACACGGCCCGGCAGACGGTGCTCAACCTGACAACCATCCATCCCGAGACCGCGAAGGAAGACGTCGACCGGATCATCGCCGGCGCGTCGGGTCAGTTCCTCGAAGAGTTCCAGGGCCGTGAGGATCCGTTCGTCGGCGTCGTGCGGGATGCGAATGTGACTACCGAGGGCCAGGTTGTCGAGGCCGGTGTCGAGAACGGGAGCGAGACCTCGATCTCGGCGAACGTTCTGGTGGCCGCGCGGACGATGGTCAGCAGCAAGGAACAGCCCGAACCCTCACCGCGCGACTTCCGAATGCGAGTGACCGTCAGCGACGTCGACGGAAAGTTGACCGCATCGAAGGTGGAGTTCGTCCCATGACCGACAACAACGAAGACAAGCGAAAGTTCGCCGTCACCAAGCAGACAGCGCTGAAGATCGCGGCCGCGGTCGTGGTGGTCGCCCTCGCGGTGGTGGTGGGTTTCCTCTGGTACGACCACCGGCAGGACCAACTCGCGGAGCAGGCGCGCACCGAGGCCGTCGACGCCGCGGGCAAGCAGGCCGTCGCGATGCTGGCGTACGACTTCGCCGACGTCGACAACCAGTTGGCGGCTGCCGCAGACGGACTCACCGGTTCTTTCCGCGACGACTACACCACGCTCGTGCAGGAAACGATCGCGCCGGGCGCCAAGGAGAAGCAACTCACCGTGCAGGTGTCGGTGCAGGCCGCGGCGCCCGTGTCGACCACACCCGACGAGGCGGTGGTTCTGCTGTACCTCAACCAGACGACGACGAGCGCCGACGCTCCCGACGCCCGGACGTCGGGCAGCCGCGTGCGGGTGTCGCTGCAGAAGGTCGACGACGACTGGCTCGTCGATCAGCTGACCCCGGTGTAGCGGTGCCGGACTCCACGCCGACCGTGGCGGAACTCCTTGCTGTCGTGGGGCGTTCACCGTCCGCGGTCGCGGTGCACGACCGCGCCGCGTGGGTCGGGCTGTTCTCGGACGGCGCTCGGGTCAACGACCCGGTGGGCTCGCGGCCACACGTCGGCACGAAGGCGATCGAACGGTTCTACGACACGTTCATCGCCCCCAATTCGATCACATTCCATGTGAAGCGGGACGTGGTGTGCGGAATGACCGTGGTCCGCGACCTCGACCTCGAGACCCGGATGTCGACGGGAGTGGTGCTGACGGTGCCGATGCACCTGCGCTACGACCTGGTGGCGGAGTCGGGTGTCGTGGCCGTCGACGGGTTGTATGCGCACTGGGAACTGTCCGTGATGATCGCCCAGTTGGCCGCGGCGGGGTGGCGGGGCGCGGCGGCGTCGGTGAAGCTGGCGCCGCAACTTCTCGCGAATCAGGGCGTTCTCGGTGTAACAGGTTTCATGCGAGGCCTGCGGACCGTCGGGCGTCCGGGCAGGAATGCCGCCATCGGATTTCTGGTCGCCGTCCGCCGTCAGGACGCGGCCGCAATGTCGGAGAGGCTTGCTCCCGGTGCGGTTCTCGAACTGTCACCGGATGCCCCGCTCTCGCCCACTCACTTCGCGGACAGTCTCCGTGAACTGCAGTGGAGCAAGATGATCGTGGCGGGGCGTGCCGTGACCGCATCCGTGCGCGCTGCCGGGTGGGAGGGTGTGGCCCTGCTGGAGTTCGCACACCGATCCCACGAGATCGCACGAGTGCGGATGTTCGTCGAGGCAGTCACCCCCTTCACAAAATGAAACAAGTTCTAGTACTGTCGGGGTCTCCTGGCCGATTGCCGACGCACGAAGCTGCGTTGCCTGGCCACAACCGAACGGGGAGTCGTCGATGAAGGTTGCAGTAACCGGCGCCGCGGGATTCGTGGGCAACAATCTGCTGAATCTGCTGGTCGAGGCGGGGCACGAGGTGACCGCAATCGACCGCGTGCGTTCCCGGTACGCACCCGAATACGGGGTCACGTGGGTGAATGCCGATGTACTCGACGTCGAATCCATGAAGCGGGCGCTGGACGGCGCCGAGGTGGTCTACCACCTGGTCGCGATGATCACCCTCGCCCAGAAGGACGACCTGGCCTGGACCGTCAACACCAAGGGCGTGCGTACCGTCGCCGAAGCCGCTCTCGCAGTGGGTGTTCGGCGGATGGTGCATTGCAGTTCGGTGCACTCCTTCGATCAGAGCAATTGCGGCGGAACGCTCGACGAGAACTCACCCCGGTCCGTCGACGCGTCGATCCCGGTGTACGACAGGTCCAAATGGGCGGGCGAGATCGAACTCAGTGAGGTGGTCGAGGCCGGGCTCGATGCGGTGATCTGCAATCCCACCGGGGTGTACGGGCCCGTCGACTACGGACTGTCGCGGGTGAACGCATTGCTGCGCAACGCCGCTCGCGGCCGGGTTCCCGCGGCGGTGCAGGGCGGTTTCGACTTCGTCGACGTCCGCGACGTCGCCGCCGGACTGATCGCCGCCGGGGAAAAGGGCCGGACCGGTGAGAACTACCTGATCTCGGGGCACATGCTCGGCATGCACGATGCCGTGAGGAGGGCTGCGCGTGCGGCGGGTCGTCGGGGGCCGCTGTACTCGTTCCCACTCAGCGTCATCGAACGCGTGCTGCCGATCGCCGAACCGATCGGGGCCCGGTTCGGATCCGACGTTCTGTCACGGTCGGCGATGTCGGCGCTGCTCGCGGCGCCCGTCATCGACGGCTCCAAGGCGCGGTCCGAACTCGGCTACGTTCCGCGTCCCGCCGACGAGACGATCCGCGACTTCGTCGCCTTCCTGGTGACGTCCGGTCAGCTGAGCCGGGGCGGTCAGTTCTCCCCGGTCGCGTCCTCGTTGTAGTCGGACTCGGAAGCCTCGGCGGGAGCGATCAGTGCCGGGCCGGCGGCGCCGCCGTGAGCGAGGGCGTCGAGGAAGGACCTGGCCCACCGGTCGACGTCGTGTGCGAGGACCTGCCTGCGCAGGGCCCGCATGTGGCGTCGGCCGTCCTCCTTCGGCTGGTTCAGGGCCTGCTCCATCGCGTCCTTGACGCTGTCGAGATCGTGCGGATTGCACAGGAACGCCTGACGGAGTTCGGCGGCCGCGCCGGTGAACTCGCTGAGCAGCAGCGCACCGCCGAGATCACTGCGGCACGCCACGTACTCCTTGGCGACGAGGTTCATGCCGTCTCGCAGCGGAGTCACCAGCATCACGTCGGCGGCGACGAAGAAGGCGATCAGCTCCTCGCGGGGGATCGGCCGGTGCAGGTAGTGCACCACCGGCCGGCCGACCTCGCTGTACTCGCCGTTGATCCGCGACACCTTGCGTTCGATGTCGTCGCGCATCTGCACGTAGCTGTCGACCCGCTCGCGGCTTGGCGTGGCCAGCTGCACCATCACCGTGTCGGCGGGATCGATGCGCTGCTCGTCGAGCAGTTCGTGCAGCGCGGCGAGGCGGACGTCGATGCCCTTCGTGTAATCGAGGCGGTCGACGCCGAGCATGATGTGCTTGGGATTGCCCAGTTCCTTGCGGATCTTCTTGGCGCGGTCCCGGATCGACTTGGACCGGGACTGCTCGTCCAACTGCCCCGAATCGATGGAGATCGGAAACGCGCCGACGCGCACCGTGCGGAACCCCACCTGCACGACGCCCAACTTGGAGCGGACGCCCACGTTGCCGCGGGACGTCTGCTGACCGGCGAGTTTGCGGGCCAGGTACAGGAAGTTCTGGGCACCGCCCGGGAGGTGGAACCCGATCAGGTCGGCGCCGAGCAGGCCCTCGATGATCTCGGTGCGCCACGGCATCTGCATGAACAGTTCCACCGGCGGGAACGGAATATGCAGGAAGAACCCGATGGTGAGGTCGGGGCGGAGCATGCGCAGCATCTTCGGAACGAGCTGCAGCTGATAGTCCTGGATCCACACCGTGGCGCCGTGTGCGGCCGCCTTCGACGTGGCCTCCGCGAAGCGCCGGTTGACCTCGACGTACGCGTTCCACCAGTCGCGGTTGTACTCGGGCTTGACGATGACGTCGTGGTAGAGCGGCCAGAGGGTGGCGTTGGAGAAGCCCTCGTAGTAGTCGGCGATCTCCGCGGCGCTCAGCGGAACGGGGTAGAGCTCGAGATCGTCCTCGACGACGGGATCGAGCTCGGCGTCCGCGACCCCCGCCCAGCCGACCCATGCGCCCTTGTTGCGGCGCAGGATCGGCTCGAGCGCGGTGACGAGGCCACCGGGGCTGCGCTTCCAGCGCGTGGTGCCGTCCGGAAGGCGTTCGAGGTCGACGGGGAGTCGGTTCGCGACGACGACGAAGTCGGCTTGCCCGGACACAGGATCAGAAGTCGAGCGTGATGACGATGCTGACGATTCCGAACTGGCAGCCACGGGCTTCCTTCGCAGTCGAAGTGGACGAAATTCTCAGTCGAGCTTGCTGGTGGGTCCGATTCCGAGCATGGAGAGCAGCATCCTGCACTCGTCGGCATCTTCGGCGTATGCAGCGACAACGCGCTGCGCCTGGCGGGCGGTCTCGTCGGCTAGGGGTTCGAGATCCTCGTCCGCGATGTCGTTTTCGGCGGTCGTCTTCGCGGCCATCTTTGTCCTCTCGGGCTTGCTGCTGCGTCACGCGCAGTAGTTCGTATCGGCGACTCTATGAGAACCGGGCATGTCAACGCTAGTTGCCCATCGATTAAGGTTCATCTAGTTAGGGTCTGCTTACTTGGTTGGTGGGTGGGTGGGGAAGCGTCGGCGTTGGGAGTTACGCGCGTGAAGACTGGTGGCACCGCAATTCTGCGTCGCACGCTGGTGCGGAATCGTGTTCGGCTGGGGATCGGCACCGTGCTCGTCTGCCTGCATCAGGTGGCGGAGACGCTGGTCCCGATCTCGATCGGCGTGATCGTCGACCGGGCCGTCGCGACCGGGGACGTGTTCGCTCTCGCGGTGTGGCTGTGCGCCCTGGCGCTGCTGTTCCTGGTGCTCACCGCGGCGTGGCGTTTCGGTGCCCGGTTCATCGTCGTGGCGATGCAGAACGAGGCGCACCAGCTGCGGATGGAGGTGGCGCACCGCATCCTCGACCCGCGGGGAGTGCGCACCGACCTGCGTGCCGGTGAGCTGCTGTCCGTGTCGACGTCGGACGCCGACCGTGCGGCCTGGATCGCGGACATCACACCGCGGGCCGCGGCGGCCCTCACCGCGGCGATCGGATCCGCCGTCGCCCTCCTGCTGATCGACGTGCCGCTCGGACTCGCCGTTCTGATCGGCACCCCCGTCATCCTCGGTCTCCTCCAGGTCGCCGCGCCGCTGATCACCCGCCGGGCCACCGATCAGCAGGCCGCCGTCGCGCGGGCGTCGGCCATGGCCACCGACCTCGTCAGCGGGCTCCGCCCCCTGCGCGGGATCGGCGCCGAGGTGTCGGCGTCGCGGCGATACCGGACGGCCAGCCGCGAGGCGCTCGGCGCCACCCTGCACACGGCGAAGAGTTCCGCCGTGTTCGCCGGGGTGTCGATGACCGTCAGCGCCCTCCTCGCCGTCGGTGTCGCGGGTGTCGCAGGCTGGTTCGCCCTCGAGGGGCGCATCACCATCGGCGAGCTGATCACCGTCGTCGGACTGTCCCAGTTCTTCATCGAACCGCTCGGCGTCCTGGCCGGTCTGCCCGGGTTCCTCGCCCTCGCCCGCGCGTCGGCGGACCGCCTCGCCCTGGTCCTCGATGCGGAACCTCTGCTGCCCGCCGGGTCGGGCCGGACACTCGACGGCAGCGAGCTCAGCCTGACCGGGGTGTCCTACCGGTCCCTGAACGCGGTGGACCTCCGGGTCACCCCCGGCGAACTGCTCGGCGTCGTCGCGTACCGCCCGCAGGACGCGGAGGCGCTGGCCGCGCTGCTGTCCGGGCAGGTTCCGCCCGACCGGTACGACGGCGAACTGACGGTGGGCGGAGTGCGGCTGTCGGACGCGGATCTCGCGCAGGCCCGCCGGGCGCTGCTCGTCGAACCGCACAACGGCGACCTGTTCTCCGGAACCGTCGCGTCGAACGTGACCGCAGGCAGGTCCGGCGCGGCGGCGTCCGAGGTGCAGGCGGCGCTGACCGCGTCCGCGGCGGTGGACGTCGTCGAAGCACACCCCGAGGGTCTCGACCACGAGGTCGCCGACCGCGGGTCCTCGCTGTCGGGGGGTCAGCGGCAGCGGGTCGCCCTCGCACGTGCGCTGGTGGCGCAGTCGCCGGTGATGGTGCTGCACGATCCGACGACCGCCGTGGACGCGGTCACCGAACACACGATCGCGGGCGGCATCGCGGACCTGCGGCATCGCGCCTCCGCCGGCAGCCTGACGACGATCCTCATCACGAGCAGCCCCGCGCTGCTGTCCGTGACCGACCGCGTCGTCGTCCTCGACGACGGAACGGTGGTCGGCGAGGGCACACACTCGCGATTGGCGACCGAGAACGCGAACTACCGTCAGGCGGTCTTGCGATGAGTGAACTGTTGCCCATCGCGAACGCCCGCGACACGTGGGCGTGGCTGAAGTCCGAACTGGGACACCGCCGCGGCCGGAGCGTCGTCACCATGCTGGTCGCCACCGTCGCGGCGGGCATGGCGTTGGTTCCCGTCTACGTCTTCGGCGTCCTCGTCGACCGGGTGCAGGACGGTGCGCCGCCGTCCACCATCGGGTGGGTGGTCGCGGTGATCGCGTCCGCCGCGGTGATCGGCGGCGTGTGTGCCGGGTTCGCGTCGTTCCTGATCCGCAGTCTCGGCGAGGGAATCCTGGCGGATCTGCGCGAGCGCACCGTCGACCGGGCGCTCCGGCTGCCGATCCAGACGGTCGAACGCGTCGGCAAGGGCGACCTGCTGTCGCGGGTCGGCGACGACGTCGCGGTGATCGGCAAGGCCGTCACCGACGTGGTCCCCAACCTCGTCACGGCTGTCCTGCTGGTGGTGCTCAGCATGGTCACGATGCTCGGCATCGACTGGCGGCTCGGGCTCGCGGGCATGGTGGCGCTGCCGATGTATGCGCTGGCGATGCGCTGGTACCTGCCGCGGTCCGCGCCGGTGTACGCCGCCGAGCGTGTCGCGATGGGGGAGCGTTCGCAGGCCCTGATCAGCAGCATGCAGGGCGCCCGGACGGTGCGCGCTTACGGTCTGGAAGACAGCCATCTGGCGCAGATCAACGGTGGGTCGGAGAAGGCCCGCGACCTGTCCGTCGGCGTCTTCGCACTGTTCACCCGGTTCGCGGGACGCGGCAACCGGGCCGAGTTCGTGGGGCTCGCCACCATCCTCGCCGCCGGATTCGCACTGGTGAATGCCGAGATCGTCACCGTCGGGCAGACCACCACCGCGGCACTGCTCTTCCACCGGTTGTTCAATCCGATCGGCATGCTGATGTACACGTTCGACGAGGTGCAGTCGGCGGGAGCGAGCCTGGCCCGGCTCGTCGGCGTCGTCGACCTCGACGACGAGTCGAGCACCGGGAGTGCCGCCGTCCGGGAGTCCGCGGATTCGACGCTCGAACTCGCCGACGTGCGACACACCTACGACGGCGGCCACGAAGTGGTGCACGGCATCAGCCTGCACGTGCAGTCCGGTGAACGCGTCGCCCTCGTCGGCTCGACCGGGGCGGGCAAGACGACGGTCGCGGCGATCGCGGCCGGCTCGATCGTCCCGACGTCCGGCTCGGTGCGCATCGGCGGCGCCGCGCTGCCGGACCTGGAGCCGGGTGGTCTCCGCCGCCGGGTCGCCATCGTCAGCCAGGAAGTCCACGTGTTCGCCGGACCGCTGATCGACGACCTTCGGCTCGGCGCACCCGACGCCTCCGAGGAGGACGCGGCGATGGCACTGAAAGCCGTCGGCGCCGACGGCTGGGTGAACGCACTGGACGACGGCGTCCAGACCGTGGTCGGGGAGGGCGGCCACGAGCTGACCGCCGCCCAGGCGCAGCAATTGGCTCTGGCGCGACTGGTCCTCGCGAACCCGGCGGTCGCGATCCTGGACGAGGCGACGGCCGAAGCAGGCAGCGCGGGTGCGCGGGAACTCGAGGCGTCGGCCGAGGCGGCGACCCGTGGTCGCACGACGCTGGTGGTGGCCCACCGGTTGACGCAGGCGGCCGCCGCCGATCGGGTCGTCGTCCTCGAACACGGCCGGATCGTCGAGCAGGGGCCGCACGCCGATCTCGTCGCGACCGGCGGCCGATACGCCGAACTCTGGTCGGCGTGGGAGGGTCGGTAGGGCGTTCCGCCCCGTGCGCCTTTCTGGTGGCTCCCGCTACCAGAAAGGCGCACGGGCGTCAGCTGAGGTAGCCGCCGCCGTGGGGGAAGAATTCGGTTCCGGCGAGTTCGGTGCCGTCGTCGAGTCGGACGCGCTGGATCTTGAGGCCTTTGTTCCGGCCCGTGCGAGCGTCGGGTCCGGCGACGATGACCATTCCGTCGCCTTCGTGGATGAAGACACGCCCGGGCGTTCCACCGTAATTTCCTTCGGATACGGCGGCCTTCAGAACCCGGACACGCTGTCCCTTGTAATGGGTGAAGGCGTTCGGGTACGGGTCGGACTGCGCGCGGACGAGCCGTTCGATCGCGTCGGCGGGCCACGTCCAGTCGATGAGGCTGTCCTCGGGGGCACGCTTGTGGAAGAACGTGGCCTGCGAGCGGTCCTGTGGCGTCCAGTCCGTGCGACCGGACGTGATCAGCTCGAGTGCGTCGAGGGTGATCGGGCCGATCATGTCGACGGTGCGGTGGAACAGATCGGTGACGGTGTCCGACGGCCCGACGGGCGTCGACCTCTGCAAAACGATGTCGCCGGCGTCGAGTTCCTCGTCCATCAGGTGCGCGGTGAGGCCTACTTCTTCTTCACCGTTGATGAGCGCCCAGATGAGCGGGGAGAATCCTGTGTACTTGGGCAGGAGCGAGTCGTGAATGTTGAGGGTGCCGTAGCGGGGAGAGTCGAAGACGTCCCGTGGCAGCCAGGTGCGCCAGTTGTTGGCGACGACGATGTCGGGGTCGGCCTGCTTCAGCGCGGCCTTGAAGTTTTCGTCCGGCTTGGTGGCGATGTGCACGGGCACCCCGTGCTCGGTGGCCAGGTCGGCGACGGAGTCCGCCCACATCTGTTCGTAGACGTGGTCACTCTTGGGGTGGGTGATCGCGAGGACGACCTCATGGTCGGACTGGAGCAGGGCCTGCAGGGTACGGTGACCCCAGGTTTGATATCCGAGTGTGGCGACTCTCAACGCGGTCCTCCTGGACGAGCTTGTCGGTCAGCGCCGCATGCGAGCGGCAGCGAAGCCAGCTTAGGCTATCCAATCTAATTCGGTGAGACCGCCCATGGAAGGAAGGCAACATGACGATCGCCACGATCAACGGGATCCCCCTGAATTACCAGGTCAAGGGATCCGGCGATTTAGTGGTGCTCATCATGGGAACCGGAAGTCCGGGACGGGTGTGGGATCTGCATCAGACCCCTGCGCTCATCGACGCCGGCTACCGCGTCTGCACGTTCGACAACCGGGGCATCGCGCCGTCCGGTGAGAGCCTCGGCGGGATCACCATGGACGATCTCGTCGCCGACACCGCGGGACTGATCGAGCACCTCGGCGGCGGACCGGCGCGTGTCGTCGGCACCTCGATGGGTGCCCGTGTCGCGCAGGAACTGGCCCTGACCCGGCCCGACCTCGTGCACAAGGCGGCGTTCCTCGCCGGTCACGCCCGCATGGACTACTTCCAGCAGACCCTCACCGAGGGCGAGCGTGCCCTGCACGACAGTGGGGTCGAACTCCCGGCCAAGTACCGGGCCGCGGTGACTGCCGTGATGAATCTGTCGCCCGCCTCGCTCGTCGACCCGCACACGGCCCGCGACTGGCTCGACCTGTTCGAGTTCAGCGGTGGCCGGACGTCGGACGGCGTGCGCGCGCAGATGGAGATGGACCGCAGCTTCGATCGTAGGCAGGCCTACCGGGCGATCACGACGCCGTGCCTGTCCATCGGTTTCGCCGACGACAGGATGATTCCGCCGTATCTGTCGCGTGAGGTGGCCGAGGCCATCCCGTCGGCTCGGTACTACGAGATCCCCGACGTGGGGCACTACGGCTACCTCGAACAGCCTGAAGTGGTGAACAAGGTGCTGCTCGAGTTCCTCGCCAACTGACAGTTCCGAGCGGCTGGGGGGGCGATCACGGTGACGGCGAGATTCTGATGGCGTTGGGTATTCCGCGCCTCGGGGTGGGCATCGTCCGGTACGACATCGTGAACGGGGCGTTGTGGTGGGATGAAAAGGCCGCCGCCATCTTCGAGGACGACGGTTCCCGCCCACCGCTCGAATTGTGGCGGGAGCGGGTCCATTCCGAAGACATCGGTGCGGTGCGTCGCATGTTCGGTGACACCGCCGGATCCGTCGGCGCGGAGTGTGTGTTCCGTATCGTGCTGGCAGATCGGTCGACCCGGTACATCCTCACCCGCAGCATCGACGTCACCACCGATGCGTCCGGCGCCCCTGTGGAGCTGACGGGAGTGGTCATCGAACTCGGGCACGTGGCCGGCCGGGACGCGCAGCTCGCGTCGTTGCTCGATCGGGTGGCCCTGGGGTTCATGGCGCTCGACGGGGACCTTCGGATCATCTACGTCAACTCCGGCTGCCTGCGGCACGTGCGGCGGTCGCGGGACGAACTGCTCGGCCGTGTCGTCACCGAGGTTCTTCCGGAAACGCGCGGCAGCTACTTCGACGCACTGTGCCGCAAGGTTCTCGCCACCGGCCGGGAGCAGCAGACGCGGGTGGACTCGCTGTATTCGCCCGGGATGACGATCGAGGTGACCGCGGCAGCCGACTCCGGTGCACTGGTCGTGCATTTCCGGAACGTCACCGCGGAAGTCACCGCCCAGCAGCAGGCGGCGGAGGCACACGCCCTTCTTCTGCACGAGGCCACGCACGACAGTCTCACCGGACTGCTCAATCGCGCCGCCATCACCGAGCATCTGCAGCGCCTGTTCGAGCCCGGTGCGGGGCCTGCGGTCGCGTTGTTCCTCGACGTCGACGGGTTCAAGGACGTCAACGACACCCGGGGGCATCGCGTCGGTGATCGCATCCTGCAGGGGGTGTCCGAGCATTTGCGCCACGCGATGCGCGCTCCGTCCGCGGTCGGCAGGCTCGGCGGCGACGAGTTCGTCGCCATCCTGCCCGACATCGACGAACTCGACGTCGACGACGTGGTCACCCGGATGCTTGCGTCGATCACGACGCCGATCGACGTCGGCGACGAACTCCTCGTCGTGACGATCAGCGTGGGGATGGCGCGCAGCACGTCGGCTCTCACGGTCGACGAACTGCTCCATCATGCGGACACCGCCCTATACGCAGCCAAGCGTCGAGGTGGGAACACCGCGGTCTGGCACCAGTAGGTTGCTGGGCGGCTGCCCCTGGGTGTCGACGCCGCCGCTCGTGTGCCAACGCCGCGAACGAGCGGTATGTTTACACGGTCGAACTCGACGCCGGGACCGCTTCGGTGCGGTAAAAGCTGCCGGCGGTGCGAGGGACACGCGTTCGTGGTGATTGAACACGAATTACCGCTGTGATAACCCGCGCCTGTGAACTTGCCGGCAACCGGCTTGTTGCTAGTGGGTAGCCTAACCTAAACTCCTTCGGGTGCCCGTCGTTGGACGGGCGCTCTCGACGGACGATCGGATCACCCATGTCTCCGGACCACTCGGCGGCTGCTCGCCCACAGCGCACTTCGGCTGAGGGCACTTCTCACTCGGCTCGCGTCAGTTCGACGTCTGTCGCGTTGCCGGTGACGGCCGCGCAGTCCGAGGTGTGGGTCGGGCAGCAGTTGAACCCGGGCAGCCCGGTCTACAACCTCTCGCTCGTCGTCGAGGTCGCGGGCCGGATCGACCTGGACCGTACCTCCGCGGCGATCCGGAAGACCGTCGAACGAGCCGAAGCCTTGCACGTGCGTTTCGAGCGAGGCGCCGACACCGAACTGCTGCAGGTGCCGACGGCTCCGGGCCAGTGGACCCTCGATGTCGTAGACCTGCGTGGCGACGAGGATCCCGAAGCGAGTGCGCGCGCGTGGATGGATCGCGACATGGAGACCGTGGTCGACATCGACTGCGGCGAACCGTTGTTCCGGCACGCCCTGCTGCGCACCGGGGACGAGTCGGTGATCTGGTATCAGCGCTACCACCACAGCCTCATCGACGGATACGGCATCACCCTCCTCGTGGCCGATGTCGTCGATCGATACGAGCACCCGGAACTCGAGACGTCCACGGCGCCGTGGCCCCTCGACACTCTCGTGACGTCCGACCGCGACTACCGTGCGTCGGCGCGCTTCGAGTCCGACCGCGACTTCTGGATCCAGCAGGTGATCGACGCCCCGGAGCCGCCTCGGCTGCTCCCGCAGGTCGTCGACCACTCCGGGCCGCCGATCTCCGCCCTCGTCGAGATCGACGGGGACGACGCCGACGCGATCTACACCTTCGCCTCCGACGCCGGGATCAGGCGCACCCGGCTGCCGCTCGCCGCGGTCGTGGCGTACATCCACCGGTTCACCGGCCGCGGCGACCTCACCTTGTCGCTGCCGATGACGGCGCGGGTCGGACGCGAGCTGCGCCGCATCCCGGGTATGTGCTCGACGATCCTGCCGCTCCGGGTGCAGGTGGATCCCGAGATGACCGTGGGCGAACTCGCCACCCGCATCGACACGACGCTGATCTCGGTGCTGCGGCACGGGCGCTATCGCGGCGAGGACCTCGCCCGCGATCTGCGGTCGATCGATCCGGACCGTCAGATCTTCGGTCCCGGAATCAATTCCATGATGTTCGAGCACTCGCTGACGTTCGGCGGTTTCCCGGCGTGGGTGCGGGGTTCGGCCACCGGACCGGTCCGTGACCTCGATTTCTCCATCCGCGGTGGGCAGGATTCGGAGCCCATCCAGATCGACCTCCGGGCCCCGGCCGGTCTCGGCGCCGAGCTCGAGGAGCATCGCCGCCGGCTCGAGCACTTCGTCGGGCAGTTCGTCGCCGACCCGTCGCAGCCCATCGCGTCGCTCGATCCGATGACCGAGGCCGAGCGCAGGCTGTTGCTGGTGGAGTTCAACGACACGGCGTCCCCGCAGGAATCGGTGACTGTTCCCGACCTGTTCCATGCTCAGGTGTCGCGGACACCGGATGCCGAGGCCCTGATCGCCGGCGACATCCGGCTCACCTACCGGGAACTCGGGGAACGCGTGGCGCAGCTGTCCCACCACCTGCGCGCCCGCGGTGTCGAGGCGGAAACAGTGGTGGCGGTGGGTCTTCCGAGGTCGGCAGAGATGGTGATCGGGCTGCTCGCCGTCATGTGCTCGGGTGGGGCGTTCGTGCCCCTCGACCCGTCGTGGCCGGAGGACCGCCGGACCTCGGTCCTCGCGGACGCCGGGGCGGCGCTCGTTCTCACCGGACCCGGCGGAGTCACCGACGCGGGGGAGCGGGCCGTGCCGGTCGACCTCGCGGCGTGGGCGTACGCCGACCAGTCCACCGAGCCGCCCGCAGTGACCGTGCAGGGTTCGCGGCTGGCGTATGTCATCTTCACGTCGGGTTCGACGGGCAGGCCCAAGGGCGCCATGATCCGTCACGAGGCCGTCTGCGCGCGGCTGCTGTGGCAACGCGACCAGATCCTGGGCTTCGGACCCTCGGACGCGTCGCTGTTCAAGGCGCCACTGTCGTTCGACATCTCCGTGAACGAGATCCTGCTGCCCCTGGTGGCGGGTGGCCGGCTGGTGGTGGCCGAACCCGGTGGGGAACGGGACCCGCAGTATCTGCTGGACCTGATCGCCGGCGAGTCGGTGACGTTCGTCTATCTCGTGTCGTCGATGCTGGACGTGCTACTCGATTTGTCACGGGGTACGGATCGGCTGGCGGCGCTGAAGCATGTGTGGTGCGGCGGTGAGGTTCTCACTCCGCGCCTGTTCGAGAGGTTCCGATCGCAGCTCGCCATCACGCTGTACCACGGCTACGGCCCCGCGGAGGCGACGATCGGGGTGTCGCACGTGATCTATCGGGAGGACTCCGAGCGGATCGCGACGTCGATCGGCCGCCCGAACCCCAACACGCAGCTGTATGTGCTGGACGAACACCTGAACCCGGTGCCGCTCGGCACCGGCGGTGAGCTGTACGCCGGCGGATTCCTTCTCGGCCGCGGTTACGTGGACGCTCCAGGGCTCACGGCGTCCCGCTTCGTCGCCAACCCGTTCGCGAACGACGGCTCCCGGTTGTATCGAACAGGTGACCTCGCGCGGTGGGCGCCGGACGGGTCCCTCGACTTCCTCGGCCGCGCCGACAATCAGGTGAAGATCCGGGGCATGCGACTCGAACTCGAGGACGTCGAGGTGGGCATCGTGTCCCATCCCGACGTCCGGCACAGTGCCGTCGTCGTGTGGGAGACGCCCTCGGGGGCAAAGTTTCTCGCGGCCTACGTGGTGCCGAAGCAGGATACGGTACCGGACGTCGCCGAACTGCGGGTCTGGGCGTCGTCGAAGCTGCCGGAGTACATGGTGCCGTCGGCGTTCGTCGTCCTCGATCGGTTCCCGCTCACCCCCAACGGAAAATTGGACCGGCGTGCACTACCCGAGCCGGACCTCGGCGCGGCCGGCGAGAACGTCGCGCCCCGCACCGCCGCCGAGGAAACCCTGTGTGCGCTGATGGCGGGTGTTCTCGGGGTGGAGTCGGTGGGTGTCACCGACGACTTCTTCGCGTTGGGTGGCGACAGCATCGTCGCGATCCAGCTGGTCAACCACGCTCGGCGGGAAGGTCTTTCGATCAGCCCGCGGGAGATCTTCCAGCTCCGTACCGCCGAGGCGCTCGCCCGGGTCCAGGACGGCCGGACCGCGGCCTCCGTGGACTCCGACGACGTCGCAATCGGTGACGTCCGCAGCACCCCGATCGTCGCCCGCACCGCTGAGCGGGGCGGCGAGATCGCCGCGTTCCACCAGTCGGTGCTCGTGCAGACTCCCGCCGCCCTCGACGAGCACGCCGCGACGGCGGCGCTCGCCGCGGTTCTCGCGCGGCACGACGCCCTGCGCGCGACCCTCGTCCGTGGTAACGGAAGCGGCCTCCGCCGCGGGGGCGACCGCTGGATGCTGTCCGTGCCGGAACCGTCCCCGGCGGCGGTCGACGGAATCCTGTGGGTGGTCGAATTCGACGGCAGCGCGGACCAACTCGACATCGAGACACGGGCGGCCGTCGGAAGGCTCGACCCGGATGCGGGCACGATGGTGCAGGCCGTCCTCTTCGTCGCGTCCGACGGTCCCGGCCGGTTGCTGCTGATCGGACACCACCTGGTGGTCGACGGGGTGTCCTGGCGCATCATCCTCGAAGACCTCGCCCGCGCGGGATCAGCGGTGGCGGCGGGCGGCGTTCCCGAACTCGCTCCGGTCGGAACGTCGCTGCGCCGCTGGTCCGAGCTGCTCGACGAGCAGACGCGGTCGGGTGCCTTCGACCACGAACTGTCCTTCTGGGCGGACGCGGCGACCACGGAAGACCCGCTCCTCGGGTCGCGTGCGCTCGATCCCGCCCTCGACCTCGCCGGCGACGCCGAAACCCTCACGGTGACATTGCCTCCGGAGTTCACCCGGCCGCTGCTCTCCACCGTGCCCGCAGCGTTCCACGGCCACGTCAACGACGCGCTCCTCACCGGGGCCGCGGTGGCGCTGCAGAGGTGGCGAGACGGAGAGCCGGGCCCCGTGCTCCTCGATCTCGAGGGGCACGGACGCGAGGAAGACCTCGTGCGCCGCAGCGACGGACCCGCCCTCGACCTCTCCCGGACCGTCGGCTGGTTCACCACCGTCTACCCGGTGGTGCTCGACCCCGGCGCAGCGGCGGACGAGGTTGGAATCGCCGACGCGCTGAAGGCGGTGAAGGAGCAGTTGCGCCGCATCCCGGGTTCCGGGTTCGGCTACGGCGCGCTGCGCTACCTCGGTGTCCCGAAGCCGGAACTCGCGAACGCGCCGACCCCGCAGGTGCTGTTCAACTATCTCGGTCGGGTGACGTCCGCGGCGGGCGTCGACTGGCTGCCCCGAGCGATGGGCGGCGCGGACGATCCGCGGATGCCGCTCGGACACGCCTTGGCGTTCGACGTGATCGCCGAGGACGGCGCGGACGGCCCAGTCCTGCGCACGACATTGACGTGGGCGCCCGGTGTGCTCACCCGTGACGCCATCCTGGCGCTCGCCGACGAGTGGACCGCGGTGCTGCGGGTGCTGGCCGGAGTCGACCGTCTCGGCGGTCACACGCCGTCGGACTTCCCACTGGTGTCGCTGACACAGCCGGACGTGGACGCGCTGGCGGGGGCGGCCGACGTACTTCCGTTGACACCGCTGCAGGAGGGCATCTACTTCCAGTCGGCATTCGAGGACACGGGCACGGACCCGTACGTGGTGCAGCAGGTGATCGAACTGACCGGGCCCGTCGACGCGGCGGCGTTGCACCGTGGGCTGCAGGCGGTCGTCGACCGGCACGCTGCCCTCCGCGTCGGAGTGCGGGCGGTCTCGGACGGCAGGGTCGTGCAGGTGGTCGGCGAGAACGTCCAGGTGCCGATGGAGGTGCTCGATCTGACCGGCGTCGCGGATCCGGAGCAGCGCGTGGAACAGGTGCTGACGGCGGATCGGGCCCGGGGCTTCGACTTCGGTCGCGGCCCCCTGCTGCGCTACACGCTCGCGCGGGTGAAACACCAAAAGTTTCGTCTGCTGCAGTCGATTCACCACATCGTCGCCGACGGATGGTCGGTGCCGGTGATGCTGCGGGAATTGATGGCCCTCTACAGCGTCGAGGGGAAGCCGCTGGCGCTGCCGACGCCCACGCCGTACCGGAGCTACCTCGAATGGCTGGATGCGCGCGACCGTCGGGCGTCGCTCGCCGTGTGGCGGGAGGCGCTCGCCGATGCCTCCGAGCCGGTGGAACTTCCGAAGCCGTCGTCGAAGGGAGAGTCCGGGATACACAGTGTCCGGGCGACACTGCCGTCGGACGCCACCGTCGCGCTGTCCGCGGTCGGCCGGGCCCGCGGATTGACGCTCAGCACGCTCGTGCACGGCACGTGGGGTCTGGTCCTCGGTCGCCTCACCGGCCGGGAGGACGTGGTGTTCGGTTCGACGGTGTCGGGCCGCGGCGGCGACCTGCCCGGTATCGAGACCATGGTGGGCCTGTTCATCAACACCGTCCCCACCCGGCTGCGGTACCGGCCGACCGACACGGTGGCCGAGACCCTCGCCCGGTGGCAGCAGGAGCAGTCGACGCTGCTCGACCACCAGTACCTGGGCCTGCCCGAGCTGCGCCGGGAAGCGGGACTGCAGGACCTGTTCGAGACGCTCGTCGTGTTCGAGAACTATCCGCTCGGCGACGGCGCGGTGGCGGATCCCACCGGTGCGGTGCAGTTGACCGGCATCCGGTTCGACGAGCACCCGCCGTACCCGATGACGCTGATCGTCGTGCCCGGTGACGCGCTGACGCTCGAGCTGAAATACGACGCCGCCCGCATCGATGCGGCGACCGCGACCCGATTCGCGGAGTCGACGGTGGCGTATCTCGCGGAGCTGACGCGGGACGTCGACCAGAACGTGTCTTCCGTGGTGCTGGCGTCGCGTGAGCCGATCGACGCGGCACTGCGCGACGTCGAGGCGGAGTTCCCCGAGACGACGGTGACGGCGCTGCTCGAGGAGCAGGCCGCCCGGACACCCGACGCGGTGGCCGTCGTGTTCGAGGACGAACACCTCACCTACGCCGAACTGCACGCGCGCGCGAACCGCCTCGCCCGGCTGCTCGTCGACCGCGGGGTGACACCCGAGTCGAAGGTGGCGGTGGCACTGCCCCGTTCGCTGGAACTGATGGTCGCGCTCCTCGCGGTCGGGAAGGCGGGCGGCGCCTACGTTCCACTTGACACCGGTTACCCCGCCGACCGGCTGGCGTTCATGCTGGAGGACGCGGAACCGGTGTGCGTCCTCACCGACGGCACCGTGCCGTTCTCCGGGTCCGATGTTCCGCAGGTCCGGGTGTCGGACGCCGACCGGTACTCGCCCGAGCCGCTGACCGGTGTCGCGCTCGTGCCCCAGCACCCCGCCTACGTGATCTACACGTCGGGCTCGACGGGACGGCCCAAGGGGGTCGTCGTGCCGCACGCCGGCATCGTCAACCGTCTGTTGTGGGTTCAGCGGTTCCGTCCGATCACCGCTACGGACAACGTGTTCCAGAAGACGCCGTCCAGCTTCGACGTGTCGGTGCTGGAGTTCTTCGGACCGCTCCTCGCCGGGGCGACCCTCGTGCTGGCGCGGCCGGACGGCCACAAGGACCCGGCGTACCTCGCCGACGTCATCGTTCGGCAGTCGATCACGCGTGTGCATTTCGTGCCCTCGATGCTCGAGGTGTTCCTCGCCGAGCCCGCCGCAGCCCGGTGCACCGGGCTGCGGATCATCTCGTGCAGTGGTGAGGCGCTTCCCGTGGCATCCGCGCGGCGCGTCGCCGAACTCCTGCCGGGAGTGGAACTCGACAACCTCTACGGTCCGACCGAGGCGTCGGTGGACGTCAGTTACGCCGCGTCGGTGCAGGGAATCGCCGCGGCCGCGCCGTCCGTGCCGATCGGCCTGCCCACGTCCAACACCGGTCTCTACGTGCTCGATCGGTATCTGCAGCCGGTGCCCGCGGGTGCGGCCGGTGAGCTGTACCTGTCGGGGCCACAGCTGGCCCGCGGCTACCTGGGCAGGCCCGGGCTGAGCGCCGAGCGCTTCGTCGCCGACCCGTTCTCCCGCACCGGGTCCCGCATGTACCGCACCGGTGACGTCGCCCGGGTCAACGCCGACGGTGCGGTCGAATACCTCGGCCGGGTCGACGATCAGGTGAAGTTGCGCGGCTTCCGCATCGAACTGGGCGAGATCGAAGCCCAGATGGCCGCCTGCCCCGGAGTGCGGCAGGCTGCCGCCGTCGTGCGCTCGGACCGGCCCGGTCAGCAGCAGCTGGTCGGATACGTCGTCGGCGACGCCGACCCCGACGACGTCCGTGCGCAGTTGGCCACGGCGCTGCCGGAATTCATGGTGCCCGTCGCGTTCGTGATGCTGGACGAGTTTCCGCTCGGCCCCAGCGGCAAGCTGAACCGTAAAGCCCTCCCCGCACCGGACTTCTCCGCGCAGGCGACGTCCGCGCCGGTCGTGGACAGCGGACCGGCGGGGGTGCTGGCCGCCCACTACGCCGAGGTTCTCGGTCTCGGGACCGTCGGGGTGGACGACGACTTCTTCGCGCTCGGCGGCGACAGCATCCTCGCCATCCGCCTGGTGAATCTCGCTCGCCGGGAGGGAATCACCGTCACCCCGCGGCAGATCTTCGAACAGCGGACGCCGGCCGCGCTCGCGCGGCTGGTCGCGGCCACCGTCGTCGCGTCGGCCCCGCGCGTGGAGGAGTCGGGCACCGGTGTCCTGCCGCCGCTACCGGTGGTCCATCGGCTGTCCGAATGGAGTGGCGGAAAGAACCGCTTCAACCAGGCCGTTCTGCTCCACACACCGGCGGGAACCAGCACTACCGTCCTGACGGCCGCCCTGCACTCGGTGATCGGTCACCACGACGGCCTGCGGCAGAAGCTCACCCGGCACGCGCCGGGTGTGTGGTCGCTCGAGATCACCGAATCCGCAGACCTGGAACTGCGTCGTGTCGACGTCACCGGACTCGACGCCGCCGCGCTGCGCGAAACCGTGGCGACAGAATCCGACACCGCGACCGACCGGCTCGACCCCGACGACGGCACCATGCTGTCGGCGGTGTGGTTCGACGCCGGCCCGCAGGAGCTGGGCAGGCTGCTCCTCGTCGCACACCATCTGGTGATCGACGGGGTGTCGTGGCGGACGCTGATCGAGGACCTCGCCATGGCGTGGGTGGCGGCCGACAGCGGCCAGGACGCCGCGCTCGACCCGGTGCCCACGTCGCTGCGCGGATTCGCCCGCATCGTCACCGAGCAGGCGCAGGACCCCGCCCGGCTCGCCGAACTCGACCACTGGCTGCGCGTCACCGAACCCGGTGCCGACCTGGTGGCCGACACCGACGGGCACGCGGTCGTGAGCAGCGGCGCACGGCGGACGGTCCTCCTGGACCCGCAACTCACGACGGCGCTGCTGACCACCGTTCCCGCCGTGGTCGGCGCCGACGTCACCGATGTGCTGCTCGCGGCGCTACGACTGTCGGCGGACCGGTGGTTCGCCGGCCGTGGACGCGAGAACGACCTGCTGGTGGACCTCGAGCGGCACGGCCGCGAAGAACTCGCCGAGGGTGTGGATCTCTCCCGGACCGTCGGCTGGATCACCAACGTCACCCCCGTCCGGCTGCGCAGCCGGACGGGCGCACTCGAGACGCTCCAGGACGTCAAGGAACAGCTGCGCGGCGCCCCCGACGGCGGCATCGGCTACGGCATGCTGCGGTACGTCAATGCCCGCACCGCAAGCCTGTTGGCGGCACGGGCGGAATCGCAGGTGCTGTTCAACTACCTGGGCCGCATGCCGCACGCGGTGCCCGGACCCTGGACGCCCGCGGTCGAATCCGACTCGCTGGCAACCGATCCCGATGCCGATCTCGGTGGCCCTTACCGGCTGGTGATCAACGCCCTGTGCGAGGAGTCCGAGCGGGGCACCGAACTGCAGGCCGTCTTCGCCTGGTCGGACGCAGACCTGAGCGAGGCCGACGTCGTCGCGTTGAGCGACGGCTGGGTGTCGGCACTTCGTGAACTGGCCGACGCCGCAGGAGAACACGACGGACCGGCGATGCTCACACCGTCCGACCTTCCCCTCGTGGAGCTGACGCAGGAGGAGATCGCCCGGATCGTCGAGGCGAGCCCGAGTGGGGTCGACACGGTGCTGCCGCTGTCGCCGCTGCAGGAGGGCCTCTACTTCCAGGCCGGGTTCGACTCCGGCGCCGACATCTACACGGCACAGTTCTCACTCGACTTCGCGCACCGCCTCGACACCGACAGGCTCGCCGCCGCGCTGCGCACCCTGCAGCGACGCAACCCCACGCTGCGAGCGGGATTCGTCAGCGCAGGGCTGCCCGCGCCGGTGCAGTTCTTCGCCGCCGGCCTGGACGTGCCCATCGCCGAGTTCGACCTCCGGGAACTCGACGAGCCTGAACGTGCGTCCTACGCCGAACAGCTGACCGCACAGGACCGGCTGACACCGTTCGACCTCACCTCCCCGCCGCTGTGGCGGGCAATGGTGCTGCGGCTCGGCGACTCCCACGACCGACTGGTGATCAACCGGCAGTTCCTGCTGTGGGACGGATGGTCCAACGGCCTCGTCGTCAGCCAGCTGCTCGCCCTCTACGAATCGGGCGGCGACGACTCCGGGTTCGCCGCCCCGGAAGGATCTTTCGAGGACTACCTGCAGTGGCTGGCTACCCGGGACTCCGGTGCCGCGCAGTCGGCGTGGACCGACGCGCTCGGCGGGCTCGACGAACCGACGCTGCTGGCCGCGACCGTCGTGGGGGAGCCGCAGCCACCCCAGCGCCGGGACGCGGTGCTGTCCGAGGAACTGAGCGAACGGCTCCGTGCCGGTGCCCGCGGTGCCGGTGTCACGTTCAACGCGGTGCTCAATGCCGCGCTGGCCGTCGTGCTCGGAATCGAGACCGGACGCCGGGACCTGGTGTTCGGCACCACCGTGGCCGGGCGCCCACCGGAGGTCCCGGGCATCGACGCGGTGGCGGGAATGTTCCTCAACACCGTCCCCGTCCGGACGACGCTGCGCGCCGGCGAGACCGTCGCCGACCTGCTCCGGCGAATCCAGTCGGAGAGGTTGGCGCTGACCCCGTACGACTACCTCGGGCTCGCCTCCATCCAGCGGGTCTCCGAGCACCGGCAGCTGTTCGACGTGCTGTACGTGCTGCAGAACTTCGTGGACGAGAAGCAGGTGGCGGCGCTCGATGCGGCGCACGACATCAGCGGCGGCGACAGCATCGATCACACGCACTACCCGGTCACGGTCGTCGTGACGCCGGGCGCGAGCGTGAAGGTGAAGTTCGAGTTCCACCCCGAGAAGATCTCGGAGTCGCGGGTCGAACGTATGCTGTCGCGGTACCTGACCGTGCTCGAGGAGTGGTCCACCGACCTGTCGGGTGTGGTCGGCGGAATCGCCGGTGCCGCAACGCCCGCGCCGTTCGAACGGAAGGCTCTGCCCGACAGAACCATCGCCGATCTGTTCGCCGACGCGGCCCGACTCCGACCGGACGAGACGGCCCTGGTGTTCGGGGACCGCACCGTGAGTTACGCCGAACTCGACGCCGACGTGAACCGGATGGCCCGGCTCCTGCTGGGCCGCGGCGCGGGCCCGGAGCGGATCGTCGCACTCGCGCTGCCGCGGGCGGTGGAGATGGTGGTCGCGCTGTTCGCCGTGCTGCGCACCGGATCCGCGTATCTGCCGCTCGAACTGGACCACCCCGCCGAGCGCCTCGTCGCGATGCTCGACGACGCGCGTCCGACGGTCCTGGTCACCACGTCGGACGTCGCGGGAACCCTCGCCGCTGCGACGGTCGACACGCTGACCGTCGACACTCTGGACGTCGGCGCGGTCGCGTCCGGACCGCTGTCGGAGGCCGAACTCGGCGGATTCGCGCCCGGAACCCCCGGGCGCCTGGACCATCCGGCGTATGTCATCTACACGTCCGGGTCCACGGGCAAGCCGAAGGGCGTCGTCACCCCGTACCGCGGCCTGACCAACATGCAGTTCAACCATCGTGAGGCGATCTTCGAACCCGTCGTGGCCGCTGCGGGCGGCCGGCGACTGCGCATCGCGCACAGCGTGTCGTTCGCGTTCGACATGTCGTGGGAGGAACTGCTGTGGCTGGTCGAAGGTCACGAGGTCCACATCTGCGACGAGAATCTGCGGCGTGACGCCGAGGCGCTCGTGGCCTATTGCGACGCCCACGCGATCGACGTCGTCAACGTGACGCCGACGTACGCCCAGCACCTCGTCGAGGAGGGTCTGCTCGACGACGGTCCGGGGCGGCACCGGCCGCCGCTGGTGCTCCTCGGCGGCGAGGCAGTACCGGATTCGGTGTGGAACCGGTTGCGCGACACGGACGGAACGGTCGGGTACAACCTGTACGGTCCCACCGAGTACACGATCAACACCCTCGGCGCCGGCACCGCGGACAGCGCGACACCCACCGTCGGCACCCCGATCTGGAATACGTCCGCCTACGTGCTGGACGCCTGGTTGCGTCCGGTCCCGGACGGCGTTCCCGGTGAGTTGTACATCTCCGGGGTCGGGTTGGCGCGCGGCTACCTCGACCGGTTCGCACTGACGGCGGAGCGGTTCGTCGCCGACCCGTTCCGGGAATCCGTACGTATGTATCGGACGGGTGATCTCGTCCGGAGACGTGAGGACGGGAATCTCGACTTTCTCGGCCGGACCGACGATCAGGTGAAGATCCGCGGTCACCGGGTGGAACTCGGCGAAATCGCGTCCGCGCTCGAAGCGCTGGACGGCGTGCGCCAGGCGGCTGTCGTGGTCGACTCCGGTGCGGGTGGATTCAAGCGACTGGTCGGCTACGCCGTCCCCGTGAGTACTTATCAACCGCGGGACGTTGACAAGTACTCACAGGCGCTGCGCGCAACGTTGCCGGACTACATGGTGCCCGCCGCGGTCATCAAGGTCGACAGCCTGCCGATGACGGTCAACGGCAAGCTCGACGTCAAGGCGCTGCCGTCGGCGGACGACGTGCTCGGCCGCAGCGGCGGCGCGCGCACGGAACCGCGCACCGACACCGAACGGGTGCTGTCCGCCTTGTTCGGTGAGGTCCTCGGCGTCCCCGCCCCCGGGGTCGACGACGACTTCTTCGACCTCGGCGGTCACTCGTTGCTGGCCACCAGGCTGATCAGCCGGGCACGGGCCGCACTCGACACCGACCTCACCATGCGCGACCTGTTCGAGGCACCGACCGTGGCGGAACTCGCCGCCCGGATCGGCGACGACACCGGATCGACGCGTCCGGTACTGGTGGCTCGGCCGCGTCCCGAGCACCTGCCGCTCTCCGCTGCGCAGCAACGACTGTGGCTGCTCCAGCAGATGGAGGGCGCGTCGGTTCGGGATGGGGCGGGCCCCGCCGTCGCGTACAACTTCCCGATCGTCCTGCGACTGCAGGGTGCACTGGACCCCGGGTTGTTCGAGCAGGCGCTGACCGACGTCGTGTCGCGGCACGAATCGCTGCGAACGGTGTTCGGGGAGCACGACGGTGAACCGGTGCAGGTGATCCTGGACGACGCCCGCCCCGACGTCGCGGTGGTGGACGGCACCGAGGCCGATCTGGTCCGGCTGATCACCGAGACCGTCGGCCGCCCGTTCGACCTGGCCACGGAGATCCCGTTGCGCGCGAGCCTCATCCGGGTCGCGGACGAACACGTGCTGGCCATCGTGCTGCACCACATCGCCACCGACGAATGGTCGGACCGCCCGTTCCTGCGGGACCTGATGACGGCGTACGCCGCTCGCGCGCAGGGTTCGGCGCCGGCGTGGGAGCCGCTCGGCGTGCAGTACGCCGACTACACGCTGTGGCAGCGCGACGTTCTGGGTGATCCGCAGGACCCGTCCAGCCTCGTCAGCCGTCAACTCGACTACTGGGCGACGACTCTCGACGGTGCGCCGGAGGAGTTGGTGCTCCCCACCGACCGCACCCGGCCCGCGCGGCCCAGCTTCGCCGGTGGCGCGATCGAGACGACGCTCGACGCCGCGACGACACGGGCCCTGCGTGCGCTCGCGCGGACGTCGGGAACCAGCATGTTCATGGTGCTGCACGCGGCGTCGGCGGCGTTGCTGCACCGTCTCGGTGCGGGCGACGACCTGCCGATCGGCGCGCCGGTCGCCGGTCGCAGCGAACAGGGTCTCGACGACCTGATCGGATTCTTCGTCAACACCGTGGTGCTGCGGACGGACGTGTCCGGCAACCCCACGTTCGACGAGCTGCTGGCACGGGTCCGCGACACCGACCTGGCGGCGTTCTCGCATGCGGACGTCCCTTTCGAAACCGTCGTGGAGAAGGTGAATCCGGCGCGGACCCTGGCCCGGAACCCGCTGTTCCAGGTGATGGTCGGCTACCACAGCCGGACGTCCGATTCGGCGCTCGCACCCGGACTGGCCCTCGCCCCGGTGGCGTTCGAGGAACGCACCGCCAAGTTCGACCTGGTGTTCAACTTCACCGAGTACCTCGACGACGACCGGGTCGAGCTGCGTCTCGAATACGGCTCCGACCTGTTCGACCGGGCCACCGCGGAGAAGATCGCGCGCAGGCAGGTCGTGGTGCTGGACGCCCTCGCGTCGGACTCGGGTCGCACGGTCGGCGACCTCGACGTGTTCCTCGGCGACGAACGCGAACTCGTGGTGCGCGGGTTCAACGACACCGCACAGCCGGTGGCGGAGGAGACGTTCTACGAGGCATTCGCCCGCCACGTGGCCGCGACCCCCGACGCCGTGGCAGTCGTCGACGACGACGGTGAGGTGACCTACGCGGACCTGAGTGTTCGCGCCGACCGAATCGCCGCACTGCTGCATCGTCGCGGCGTTTCCGTCGAAGACGTTGTGGGACTCGCGGTCCCGAGGTCGGCGCAGATGGTCTCGGTCGTGCTCGGGGTGCTGAAACTCGGGGCCGCGTACCTTCCGCTCGACCTGAACCACCCGTCCGACCGCATCTCCTACATGCTCGCCGACTCCGCCGCGCGGGTGCTGGTGACCACGGTGGGGGAGAGCCCGCGCATCGCGGACGTCGGCAGCCTCGCTCGCGTTCTCCTCGACGACGCGTCCGTCGTCGCGGAACTCGGGACCGGCCCCGCCCCGCAGGTGCCACGGCCCCCGCAGGGCCTGGACCACGCCGCGTACGTCATCTACACGTCGGGCTCCACCGGTAAACCCAAGGGCGCGATCCTCACTCACGACGGGATCCCCAGCCTCGTCGCGACCGCCGAACAGCGGATGAAGCTCGTCCCCGGTTCGGTGGTGATGCAGTTCGCGTCGATCGGATTCGACGTCGCGGTCTTCGAGTTGTCGATGGCACTGTGCACGGGATCCCGCCTGGTGATCGTGCCCGACGAGTCCCGTGTCGCCGGACCGGAACTCACCGACTTCATGGCCACACACGCCGTGACGCACGCGATCATTCCGCCGTCACTGCTGGCGGCGTTGCCGTCGGGGTGTGACGTCCCCGAGGGCTGCACCGTGCTGGTGGGCACCGAGACCGTGCCGCCGGAACTGATCGGACGCTGGGCGGAACGGCTCAACCTGCTGGCCGCGTACGGTCTCACCGAGGCCACCGTCAACAACACGCTGTGGCAGGCGCAACCCGGATGGAACTCGGCCGTGCCGATCGGCATCCCCGATCCCAACGAGCAGGCGTACGTCCTCGACGACCGCCTGCAGCCGGTACCGCCGGGAGTGGCGGGCGAGTTGTACATCGCCGGACGCGGACTGGCCCGCGGCTACCTCGGCCGGCCCGACCTCACGTCGGTACGGTTCCTGCCCAGCCCCTTCGGCGACGCGGGCACCCGGATGTACCGGACCGGTGACCGGGCGCGCTGGCGGGCCGACGGCAACATCGACTTCCTCGGACGCGTCGACGACCAGGTGAAGATCCGCGGATTCCGCATCGAACTCGGCGAGATCATCGCGGCCCTCGGAAGCCATCCGGTGGTGAAGCAGTCGGCGGTCGTCGCGGACCGGTCCGGCGACATCGTCCGGCTCGTGGGCTATGTGACACCGGCCGACGGTCACGGAGCCGGGCAGATCGATCCGCAGGCGGTGCGGGAACACGCCGCCGCGCGGTTGCCCGACTACATGGTGCCGACTCTCGTGGTCGTGCTGGACGGCGATCTCCCGTTGACACCCAACGGCAAACTCGACCGCAAGGCGCTTCCGCTGCCGGACTGGTCGGCCCTGACCGGGGACGGCGCCCCGCAGACGTCGGAGCAGAAGGAGATCGCCGCAGTGTTCGCCGACATCCTGCATCTGCCGTCGGTGGGCATCCACGACAACTTCTTCGACCTCGGTGGCAACTCCATGGCGTCGATGCGGGTGGTGGGACGGATCCGCGGGCGGTTCGCCGTCGACATCGGTATCCGGGACGTGTTCGACAATTCCACGGTGGCCGAACTCGCCGCACTCGTCGCGGGGGCCTCGTCCACCGGCAGGCCGGTGCTGACGGCAGCGGACCCGAGACCGGAGGCGCTGCCGTTGTCCGGGCCGCAACGCCGGTTCTGGAAGCAGTTCCGGGCGGCCGGCGCCGAGGCGCGGGCCAGTCACGCACTGTCGCTGCAGCTTCGCGATACCGTCGATGTCGAGATCCTGGCGCAGGCTCTCGACGACGTCACGTCCCGGCACGAACCGCTGCGGACCGTGTACGTAGAGGCCGGGGACACCGTCGTCGCGCAGGAAGCGGTGCGGCCCGCCCTCGAACTCGTCGACGTCGGGGACGGAGACGTTCACCGCACCGTCTTCGAATTGGCGCAGGAACCCCTCGATCTCACCGAGCACGCACCGCTCCGGGTGCATCTCGTGACCGGCGCCGACGGCACCCAGGTGTTGCTCCTCGCGATGCACTACATCGCCGTCGACGAGTGGTCCGTGGTGCCGTTGCTCGGTGATCTGATGGGCGCATACGCAGCGCGCTCGCACGGCGAGGAACCCGGGTGGGAACCGCTGCCCGTCGGATACGCCGACTACGTCGTGTGGTCGCAGGCACTCGTCGGCGATCCCGAGGACCCGGGCAGCCGTCGGTCGCGTCAGCTCGACTACTGGCGGGAGACGCTGGACGGCATGCCGTCCCGGCTCGACCTGCCCGCCCCGGCCGGGCGCGGACCGCGGACGGCGGAGATCGTGCCGGTCGAGATCGACGCGGAACTCCACAGCGCGGCCCGGAGGTTCGCGAGCGACACGGGCACCAGCCTGTTCATGGTGTTGCAGGCCGCACTCGCCACCGTGCTGACACGGCACGGCGCGGGCACGGACATTCCGCTGGGGTCACTCGTCGCGGGACGCACGGAGGAGGCGCTGGACGCGCTGGTCGGCTGCTTCTTCAATATCGTTCTGTTGCGAACGGATACGAGCGGTGATCCCGATCCCGTGGAGTTGCTGCGGCGTGTCCGTACCGCGAATCTCGACGCGCTGGACAACCAGGATGTGGCGTTCGCCGACGTCGTGGAGGCGGTCGGCGAGACGCCGGTGCTGCGTCCGCAGGTCATGCTCGTTCATCACGAGCAGGCCAGGCTCGGTCGTCTCGACGCGCTGGGTGGGTTGATGCCGGTGCCGGTGGGTGTTCCGGATTCGGACCTGACGCTGAGTTTCTACGAGCCGATCGGCGACGGACCCGTCCACGCGTATTTCTCGTTCTCCTCGGATGTGCTGGACGCCGAGACGGTTCGTGGCTGGGCGTCGGAGTTGTCGTCGCTGGTCACCGTGTGGGCGGAAGGATCCCGATGATCAAGAGTGATCCAGATCGCAGTTCCGGGGCGGAGTTCGCCGCCGCGAGGGCCGGAAGTACTTGGTACTGTGCTGGAAATAAGGATAGGCTTCACTATCTTTTCGAAGGCGGACGGCGGCTGGGTCGGGTGCGGCGCGGCGTCGAGGACGGACAACGAGCTATGAGTGAATCGCCGGAAACGGTCGGTACAGATCTCCCGGTGCGAGATGTCGTGGGTGTCGGATTCGGTCCCGCTAACCTCGCCCTGGCCATTGCCATCGAGGAGCACAATGCGGAGTGCCCCCCGCGCGAGCGGATCAGCGCGCAGTTCTTCGAGAAGCAGGATCGGTTCGGGTGGCATCCTGGGATGCTTCTCGACGGCGCGACGATGCAGATCGCGTTTCCGAAGGACCTGGTGACGTTCCGGAATCCGCGTAGCGCATTCACCTTCTTCAATTACCTTTTCGATCAGGGTCGCCTCGTCGACTTCGTCAATCACCAGACCTTCTTCCCGACTCGTCACGAGTTTCACGACTACTTGCAGTGGGCGGCACGCCGAGTGGACGCCGACGTGCGATACGGCACCGCGGTGGAGGCCGTGCGCGGAATCCGCGGCGACGACGGGGTGATCGACCGTTTCGAGGTCCGCGCCGCCGACGGCAGCACGGTGATCGCGCGCAACGTCGTGATGGGCGCCGGTCTGCGGGAACGAATCCCCGAGTGGGCCAACCCCTCTGCGCGGTGCTTCCACAACCACCAGTTCCTGTTCCGGCTCGGTGAGATGCCGGCCCCGGTCCACCATCGGTTCGTCGTCCTCGGAGCGGGTCAGAGTGCCGCCGAGATTGTGCAGTACCTGCACGGAAACTACCCCGAAGCCGAAGTCCACAGCGTCTTCTCGCGGTACGGGTACAGCCCGGCCGACGACAGTCCGTACGCCAACCGCATCTTCGATCCGGAGGCGGTGGACGATCTGCACGGTGCCCCGGAGGCGGAGCGTCTGCGATTGCTGGATGTCCATAGGAGTACTAACTATTCGGTGGTCGACATCGAGCTCATCAACGAGCTCTACGCGACCGAATACCAGGAACGCGTTCGTGGGCGTCGTCGCCTGTTCATGCGTCGCGCGTCGGAGATCATTGCCGTCGACGAGACTTCGGACGGAATCGAGGTGGCTGTCCGCAGCGGTGTGGACGGCCTCACCGACACTCTCGCTTGCGACGCACTGATTCTGGCCACCGGTTTCACCCCCGCCCCCCTCGAGCCTCTACTCGGCGATCTCGCGCCGAAAACCCACCCGCCGCGCGAAGTGGGCCGAGATTACAGATTGGCGGTTTCACCGGACGTCACAGCGGGAATCTATCTGCAGGGCGGCACGGAGAAAACGCACGGAATCACGTCGTCGCTCCTGTCGAACGTTGCCGTGCGGGCGGGAGAGATCGTTACATCTGTCGTAACAAGGCGTGGCCGCAACGGCACGCTTGCTAGTGTGAACGCACAGGACACGTATGCGACAAGCGAGGCGAGATGAGCACCAATCCATTCGATGACGAAGAAGGCCGCTTCTACGTGCTGGTGAACGATGAGGACCAGCACTCACTGTGGCCCACGTTCTCTGAGGTGCCGGCAGGCTGGCGCGTAGTTTTCGGCGAGGAAAGCCGGGCCGCGTGCCTCGAGTACGTGGAGAAGAACTGGACCGACATGCGGCCGAAGAGCCTGCGTGAGGCCATGGAGGCCGACGAGAAGTCGGGCGGACGGCACAGCGTCGACAAGAGCTGACCTCCCCGGCGCCGCGTTTCGGCGACGATGTGCCGGGACGACCGTCCGGTGAGACACCGGCGGTCGTACCCGGCAGACGGCCGAGAGGCCGTCACCTGAAACTGCCTCAGGCCGCCTTCTGTGTGTGTGTTTCGACCGGCTTCCGCCGCCTCGTCTTGAAGACGGGGCGGCGGATGTCGTCTGTGCGACGCAGGATGCGCGGCCTCCGCAGGGTCCGGGCGATCCACTCGCCCAGCGTGACGCCCGCCGCGAGCGCGCAACCGATACCGAACGCCGCCAGCAGCGAGCTCAGTCCGATCACCACCTCGTTGTTGAGCAGGGCGTACAGACCCCGATACAGAGACAGACCCGGCAGCAGTGGCGTGATACCCGCCACCACGACGACCAGCGGCGGCGTGAGCGCGCGGCGGGCCATCAGACCACCGGCGAAACCGACCACCGTGGCCGCGAGTGCCGAACCGATGATGGGGCCGATGCCGAACTGGTGCGCCACCATGTAGACCAGGGCGCCGGCCGCGCCACCGAACCACGCGGCCGTGAGGGCACGCTGCTCGGCGTAGCAGGCCAATGCATAGAACATCGACGCGAAAGCGCCCGACATCACCAGGACGGGTAGCTGCACGAGTTCCGTGATCTCGACGTTGACGGGTGGCAGGGTCGAACCCAGCACACCGGTCAGACGCAACGAGATGGCCACACCGGCGATGATGCCGCCGGTCATCATGACCACTTCGAAGAATCGCGCCGCCGCGGTGATCGGTGCTCCGGTGATGGCGTCCTGCACGGAACCGACCAGCGACAACCCGGACAACAGCACCACCACACCGGCCGAAATGATCTGTGAGGGTCTGATCTCGACACCCAGCTGATCCTGGAACGTGTACAGCGTCGCCGCCGGGGTCGCCGCCACCAGACCGCCCGCCACCTGCTGGAAGAAGAACGGCAGACCGATGCGGTTGAGGACGCGGTTGACCCGGTAGATCACCATCGTCGTCAGGAAGGCGACCGATGCGACCAGCACACCACCACCCATCAACACGGAGACCGACGCGGCCATGGACGCCCAGGCGAGCGTCGCGATCCAGCGGTTGTACGGGTGCGGCGCCGTGGTGACCGCGGTCAGGGCCTCGTGCGCCTCGCTGGGGGTGACGGCCTCCCGGCGGATCCGCCGCGTGAGCCGGTCCACCGCCGCGAGGCGGGTGAAGTCCATCGAGCGGTAGTGCACTATCCGCATCGTGCTCGCCGGCGGGAGCGTCGGCCCGCGGTACGCGGACAGCACGATGGAGTTGTACGTGACATCCACATCGCACTGGGCGAGGCCGTACGTGGCGGCGATGAACTGCACCTGCTCGGCGGTGTCCATCGCACCGGTGCCGGACGCGAGGAGCACTTCACCGACTCGCACGGCGAGGTCGAGTACTTCGGCGACCACCGCGTCGTCGGTGAGGTCGATCGGCTGCAGCGGTGTGGGTGCAGCGGTGACCGCATCGACCGTTGCGCGACGGTCGCCTGTGAGACGTTGGAGGGATTCTGTGAGCTTGGCCATACTACGTGTCGGAGACAAGATCTTTCTCGGTCAAATCGGTGGCGGAGAGTGCAGACTCGAGTGTCTCGTGGCGGAACGTGGAGATGACCTGATCGTGGACGACACGGAATGCAGAGGCCAGGATACGCGTCTCCTCGGGGTCCGTGGCCCACGTGGCCTGCTGTTCGACCACCAGCACCCCGTCGTAGTAATACATTCGCTGCGGAATCAGCGTGATGCCCGCGGTAGACGCCCATTCCCGCAGCGCCGCCAGGCCCTGGGTGGCGCCTTTCGGTCCACCCATCTCGATGTCGTCGCTCGACAGCGACAGCAGAGTGTCGATGTCGCCGGAGTTGAGGGCGTCGTGCCAAGCGAGGACAGTGGCGATCTCCGAGGTACTCATGGCTCCAACGCTATCCAATGTGGGCGGAAGTAGCCGTCGTTCCTGCAATGGATATGATGGGCGCGCGTGTCCGCCTCCTTAGCTCAGTGGTAGAGCACTCGCCTTGTAAGCGAGCGGTCGTCAGTTCAATCCTGACAGGAGGCTCCACCGCGGAATTACCTCCGCACACAGAGGGCCACCTTCTCCCGGGAAGGTGGCCCTCTGTGTTTCCCGCACGCTCACCCCTGGGTGGGCAGTTCGTCACCCTGGGGTCCCTGTCTCCGACCCCGCCGGTCATTGACGATGAGTGCATGCAAGTGAATTCGTGCAGGTCGGTGGTACTGGACGCGGTGGAAGCGCTGCCCGCCCTCGAGCGGGAGACACTGGCCCTCGTGTATTACCGGGGAATGTCCTGCGACGAGGTGGCGGACACGATGCAGATCAGCGTCGCCACCGTCCGGGACCGCCTTCACGAGGGGGCGCGCAGACTGCTCGCCGGTGTCGGCGACCTCTGATCGGGACCGCGCCCTCACGTGCCGATCGGCTGACCGAGCAGGCTCGCGATCGTGTCGCCGACGATCGACGACCACACCGGCCACGTCGCCTGGTCGAGGGCCATCGATCCCACGTCGTGGGTGATGCATCCGGCGTCGGTGGGCACCCCGGCGAACCGGTCCCGCAGCCACATCAGAGCGCTCGCGGCTGCGACCGGTTCGAGGGACAGGTGCTCACTGGCGTGGTCGCGGGTGTACGTCACCCGGGCGTTCGGGTCCTGGCAGTAGGTGTCGACGAGTGTGTCGACGGGCCCGACCGGCACCAGCCAGTCCGGATTCGCCTGGTACATGAACATCGGCACGTCCGGGACCCGGTGACCCATCTCGGTCCGGTCGAGTACCGATTCGACCACCGGATCGCGAAGCGGGTCGCCGCTCGGGCTGTCGAACAGGCCCCTCAGGTTCGCAAACGGCAGTAGCGCCGACTGGTAGCTGACGCAGAGGTTGCTCTTGGCGGCAAGGAGCTGCTTGCCGAGTGGGTTCAGGTGCGTGTCGAGATACTCCGCGAGCTCGGGATAGTCACGGCTCACGCCGAACACGCCGCCCAGCACGATTCCCGCGCCCAGATTGTTGTCGGCGAGATCGACGAGGGCGCCGAGATCGGCGGGGATGCCGCCTTCGGCCGCGCCGACGATGTTCAGGTCCGGTGCGTAGCTCGCGTGGAGTTCGGCGGCGTGACCCGTCGCGATCGCGCCTCCGGAGTAGCCCATCAACCCGACCGGAGTCTGCCGGCCCGTCAGACCCAGGGGGTCGAAGTTCTCCGCCGCGCGGATCCCGTCCAGGGTGATGCGGCCCGCGAGGGGCCCGGCCGCATACGCGGCGTTCGGGCCCTGGTGATCCGGCATCACGACGGCCCATCCCTGGGCGAGGGCGGCCTGCGCCTCGAGGAACTGCAGCGGCGCGACGATCTGACCGGTCAACGGCGCGGGAACGGACCACTGCTGCAGTGCGTACGAGGCGGCGCAGTACTTGCCGAGGGAGTCCTCCGCCGGCTGGAGCGAGAGCAGATTACGGACGCCGTCGATCGTGCCCCGGGGCTTGACGACCGTCGCGACCGCAGGGATCGCCTCGTCCCGCGAATTGTTGGAGCGATACGACAGCTGCCACGCGTCGCCGTTCACCGGAAGTACCGACAGGTTCGCCAGGTGCACTTCGCGGGCGGCGATGATCTCGCCCGGCTCGGCCGCCGCGACCACGTCCGCAGGCGGTTCGTAGAAACCCCGGCCGACCTCGGGCCAGGCGGGAACGGTAAGGGCCGGCTGCACGTCCACCGACGTTCCGCCGTCGGTGGGAGCCCCGACCGACGGCGTGGCGACGGCGAGTTGTGCGCCCACCACCATCGCTCCCACCAGCAGCATTCGACGTCGTAGCGCTCTCGTTCCGATCATGTGGTCCTCCCCGGGCCGAAGTGAGACGTCTATGTCTCACTTTGAGAGCAGACCATAGATCAGGTGTGACGGGTATCGCAATACTCGCGAGTAAGTTCGGCTCAGGTCTGGTCGGTGACCAGCGCGATGAGCATCGTGCTCAGAACGTCCACCAGGACCGAGGCGGACGGTCTGGGGGAGGCGGTGCTCCAGTGATGGGCGAGATCGTTGACCGCCCCGATGAAGGCGATCGACACCATCGCGAACCGCTCGGGCGGGTCGACGACGCCACCGTCGATCGTGCGGGTGACCGCTTCGAAGAGTTCGGCCCACTGCGTGCGGCGCGCGAGGCGGTACTGCTCCACCCGGGGGCCCGCGCCGACCACCTCCACGAAGATGATCCTGGCCCGCCGCTCGTCCGTGCCGACCGATTCGATGTAGGCCGTCATGACGGTGCCGGCGACGGTCCGGGGATCGCGCGAGGGCGCCCGGTCGTTCGCGGCGAGCACCGCGTCCCGGGCCTCGTCCTGAATCGTGTCGTAGAGCGCGAGGAGGATGTCCTCGCGGCTGCCGAACTCCTCGTAGAACTGGCGACGCGACAGTCCGGCGTGGGCGCAGATGTCACTGATCGAACTGTGGGCGTACGTCTTCTCCGCGAAGACCGACAGGGCGGAGTCGAGGAACCGTGCCCGGCGGGCTACGCGACGTTCCGCAACCGGTTGGCCGCTGTACGTCCGATTCGACTCTGCTCGGGACACGATCTCAGCCTACGGTGACGGGACGTCGAGGTCCGCCTCGGCTCACATCAGTTCCCGCATCCGTTCGTGCAGGATGATGCGCCCCGCGGCCTCGATCAGCGCGAGGTGGGAGAACGCCTGCGGAAAATTGCCGAGATGACGGCCGGTGCTCGTGTCGAACTCCTCGGCGTACAGCCCGAGGGGAGAGGACACGCTGACCAACCGCTCCATCAAATCGGTTGCCTCCTGCACCTGTTCGACCACGGTCAGTGCCGACACCAGCCAGAACGAGCAGATCAGGAAACTGCCTTCCTTGCCCGACAACCCGTCGTCGGTTTCGCCGGTGCGGTAGCGCAGGACGAATCCGTCTTCGGTGAGATCGTTCGCGATGGCGTCGACGGTGGCGCGCAGGCGGGCGTCCCCGCGGGGAAGGAAGCCGAAGACCGCGGCGAGCAGGGTCGACGCGTCCAGCGCCTCGGTGTCGTAGTGCTGGCGCAGAACCCCGTTCTTCACCCCGTGCTCGAGGATGTCCGCGCGGATCTCTTCGGCTGTGGCGCGCCAGGTTTCCTCGGCCGAGCGATCGCCGCGGATGCCCGCGATCTTCGACGCCCGGTCGAGTGCCACCCAGCACATCAGCTTCGACGACACGTAGTGCTGCGGTGCGCCGCGAGCCTCCCAGATCCCCTGATCGGGGTTGCGCCACACCGCGGACGCGCACGTCGCCTGCTGCTGTACGAGCGGCCACAGCCGGCGGGGGAGGCGCTTGCTGCGCACCGTGTGCAACAGGATCGAGTCGAGGACGGCGCCGAACACGTCGTTCTGCCGCTGGTCGAACGCGCCGTTGCCGATGCGCACCGGACGCGCGCCCGCGTAGCCGGACAGGTCGTCGCGGGTCGACTCCGTCAGGTCGCGGGTGCCGTCGATCCCGTACATGATCTGCAGTGCGCCATCGCCGTTCGACTCGAGGTCTGCGATGAACTGCATGAATTCGTCGGCCTCCCAGTCCAGGTTCAGATAGTGCAGAGCCTGCAGTGTGAACGTGGAGTCCCGCATCCACGTGTACCGGTAGTCCCAATTGCGTTCGCCGCCCGGAGTTTCCGGTAGGGAGGTGGTGAGGGCTGCGACGGTGGCGCCGGTCGGCATGTACGTGAGTCCCTTGATGGTGAGGGCGGACCGCTGAATCGCCTCCCGCCACCGGTGATCGGGAAAACGTGCGTGGCTGAACCAGCGCCGCCAGAACGCCGAGGTTGCATCGAGTTGCGCGACAGCCTCTTCCGCAGTTTCCGGTGCGGCGAGTTCCGCCGCCCACGACAGCGCGCAGTAGAGGGTTTCACCCTTCTCGAGCACGTGCCGGGCGCGCACCCGCCCACCCTCGATGCCGAGCGCCATGTCCGTCTGCAGACGCAGGGTCCGCCCCGCGCCGCTCGCGTCGGCGGTGTGCCGATCGCCGTCCACGAGAACCCACTCCGCCGGTGTTCTCCCGTAGTCGAACACGGGCTCGCACACCAACTCCACCTCCACAGTGCCGTCGAGGCAGGTGACCGTGCGGACCAGCATGTGATCGGCGTCCTCGTCTGCAGGCGGCCGCGTGTGGGGAGTGATCGTGTCCTCGCCGCGGCTCGGCCCCATCGTCAGTGCACTGCGCACGGTCACCCAGCCGGTCGGCGTGTTCCACACCGCCGAAATGGTGTTGCTTCCCGGCTCGTACTGCCGGGATGCCGGAACGTTGAGCCCGAACGGGCCGATCCGGAACATCCCGGCCTCGCGGTCGAGGAGGGAACCGAACACGCTGGGCGAGTCGAAACGGGGCACGCACAGCCAGTCGACGGAACCGTCCGGCGCGATCAGCGCCCCGGTGTGACAGTTCGAGAGGAAGGCGTAGTCGGCGATGGGCGGGAACGGCGACGGCGCGGCCGCGCTCTGGGGTGGGGCGTCGTCGTCCGAGGCAGTAGTCACGTTCGCGCCCCTCTCCCGGCAGTGTCGGCCACCTCCATGCTGCGGGTCGGGGCGCGCAGGGTCATCACCCTGTACGGGTGACCGGGGTCCCGTCAGTCACCGAGAACCGCGAGATCGAGTCGGCGGACCCGATCGGGTTCCGCGATGACGTCGATCTCGGTGATCCGGCCGTCCGCGATGGTGAACGCCAGCACCACGTGCAACCGCCCGTGGAGGGCCATTACGAGCCCGGCCGCCCCGTTCACCAGGGCGACCTGGGTGAACCTGGCCCGTTCCGAGGAGGCGAGCGCGCCCCTGGCCACGACGCGGGCACCCCGGATCACGAGTGGGGCCGGGGTGGGGCCGACAGCCGGATCCGCGCGGAGCACAACATCCGGATCGAGCAGCGCGACCAGCGCGTCGAAGTCGCCGCCGCGCGTGGCGGCCAGATAGGCGTCGACGACGCGGCGCTGGCGTGCCAGATCCGCCGTGTCCGGCGCCGGCGAGACTCCTTTCACCCGTCGGCGGGCGCGGCTGGCGAGCTGTCGCACCGCGGTGGAGGACCGGCCCACGATGGGAGCCACGTCGTCGAAGGGCACGTCGAACATGTCGTGCAGCACGAACGCGAGCCGCTCGGCCGGGGTCAGCGTGTCGAGCACCACGAGCAGGGCCAGCCCGACCGAGTCGGCCAGCATCGCTGCGTGTTCGGGGTCGCCACCGTCCTCGTGACCGACGACCGGATCGTGCGCCTGCACGTCGAGAGGTTCCTCGCGCCGCTGCTCGCGTGATCGCAGCACGTTCAGGCACACCCGCGACACCACGGTGATCAGCCACGCCTCGAGATTGTCCACGTCGCCGGTGTCGGCGCGGTTCATGCGCAGCCACGCCTCCTGGACGGCGTCGTCGGCTTCGGTCACCGAGCCCAGCATCCGGTACGCGACGGCCCGCAGCCGGGGCCGGTGTTCCTCGAAACGCTCCGTCAGCCGATCGCGGTCGTCCACCGTGTCACATTCCTTCCTCGCCGCGTGTCTTAGCAGTAGATCCACCGAAAACCAGCTGCCGAGACCGGGAAACCGAGTCCCGCATCCAACGAATCTGGAGAGATCATGACATCACCCATTCTGATCACCGGCGGTACGGGCACGCTCGGACGTCAGGTCGTCCCACTGCTGCGGGCAGCGGGTCGGGACGTGCGGGTTCTCAGCAGGCACGGCCGCGAGCCCGGCGACGGCGTCGAGTACCTGGCCGGTGACTTGTTCGAGGGCAAGGGAATAGAGCCGGCACTGGACGGTGTCGAGATCGTTCTGCACTTGGCGGGCGGACCCAAGGGCGACGAGGTTGCGACGCGAAATCTGGTGGAGGCCGCCTCGCGTGCCGGGGTGCAGCACCTCGTGTACATCTCGGTGATCGGCGCCGACGGCGTTCCGCTCGGCTGGTTCGGATCCAAGCTGGCAGCGGAACGAGCGGTGGCCGACTCGGGTGTGCCGTGGACGACGCTGCGCGCGGCCCAGTTCCACGATTTGGTGCTGACCATGCTGCAGAAGATGGTGAAACTGCCGGTGATCCCGGTGCCGGGCGGACTGCGCTTCCAGCCGGTCGATTCGGGGGAGGTCGCGGCGCGACTGGTGGAACTGACGCTCGCGGCACCGGCCGGCCTCGTACCCGACCTGCCCGGGCCGACCGTGTACGGCATGGCCGATCTGATGCGCGGATACCTGAAGGCGACCGGAAGGCATCGGCTGATGATGCCGGTCCGGATGCCGGGAAAGGCCGGCCGCGCGTACCGGGAGGGCGCGAACCTGTCACTCGACGTCGCAGCGACGGGCAAGCGGACGTGGGAGGATTTCCTGGCCGACTACGAGAGCATCTGACCGCCGACGTCGGCGAGTTTCCCGCGCAGATCCGCCAGGGTCTTGGTCAGGAGCCGAGACACCTGCATCTGCGAGACACCCACCCGCGCTGCGATCTGCGACTGGGTCATGTTGCCGAAGAAGCGCAGGACCAGCACAGTGCGTTCGAGGTCGGGAAGTGATTCCAGCAGAGGTGCGAGGACCACGTGGTCCTCGACGTGCGCGAGGGCGGGGTCGACGTCGCCGATCGTCTCCGACAGCGGGCGTTCGTTCTCACCGAGCGGGAAATCGACGGACAGGGTGCTGTACGCGTCGGCGACCCGGAGCCCCTGGACTACTTCGTCCTTGTCGATCCCGAGGGCCTCGGCCAGTTCGCTCGCCGTCGGAGCGCGTCCGAGCGTCGTGGTCAGGTCGGTTGTCGCGTTGGTGAGGGAGAGGTGCAGTTCCTGCATGCTGCGCGGGACGCGCATGGCCCAGCCCGTGTCGCGGAAGTGCCTGCGCACCTCGCCGGTGATGGTCGGGACGGCGTAGGACACGAAGTTCCCTCCGCAGCGGGCGTCGAAGCGGTCGACGGCCTTGACCAGGCCGAGGCGGGCGACCTGGATCAGGTCGTCGAGTGGTTCGCCGCGACCGTGGAAACGCCGGGCGATGTGTTCGGCGAGCGGCAGGCAACGTTCGATCAGTCGCTGTCGCAACACTTCGCGGCGGGGGTCGGAGGCGGCGAGCCGGCCGATGGCCTCGCACTGTGCGGGCACGTCACGGTACTGGTCGCGCTCGCCGCGCGCGGCCTGCGGGCGTTCCAGTCGTCGTTCGTCTGTTGCGACCTCCGCCGCAGGCTTCGTGCGACGCGTCGGCGTCGTCCTCGGGGGGATGCGACGGATCTCGCAGGATGGTGCTAGGAGCTGGGTGGACACATTCATGGCTCTGCCCTTCTCTGACCGGCCGGCATCGGCAATGGCGTCGCTATTCGACGAGTGCGGGTGAGGTGTCGGCGGCCTCGTCGGCGAACATCGCCTCGATCCGGGCCTTGATTTCCTCGGTGCTCATCGTTGCTCCGCCTCGCGAGGCAGTAGTGGTGGCGGAAGCGTGGGATGTGGAACTGGCGGGCATGAGCGATGTGTCCTTGTCGGGTGTGAAGGGTCGGTATGAGACGGAGAGCGGTGGCCGGGCCGGCCGTCAGGTCGGCAGGGAGGAGAGGAGGGTGAGTGCGCTGAGGGCCAGCGTGGCGATCAGGCCGCCGGCGATCGCTCCACCACTGCGTGCGCCGAGAACGAGGACTTCGCCGTCGTGGGGAGCGTTCTGCGGGTTGTGTGTGGTCATCGCTTCTCCTTGGTGCCCAACTCATGGTGAGAACTTATCTGCGTTGAAGGATATAGATTTGTTCTACAGTCATAGCGCAGGAAGTTCAAGCGGAATCGGCAAGATAGCTGCTCGAGACGGTGATCGCCGGGCCGGAGAACCGGACCGGGAAGAGATCAGATGACGCCGGGTGGCCCTCCGGCTGCCGAGAACTGCGATGCAGGAGTGGGGACAGCGCGGTACGCGCAGGGCGGAGCGAACCTGCACCCCCTGCGGCACATTGTGTCTACCGAACCTTGGTAGGATTGATGCGCCCTGAGAAGAAGGGAGATCCGGTGACGTCCTCTCATGTGCCGCTTCGTTCGCAGCGGGGTGTGTACGGGATCTCGGTAACGTCGGAGTTGACGGGTATCGGGCCGCAGACGCTGCGCTTGTACGAGCGGCGAGGGTTGATCACACCGACTCGCACGGGCGGTGGAACACGCCGGTACAGCGAGGACGATGTCGCGCGCCTCCAGAAGATCACCGAACTCGTCGCGGCCGGTGTCAATCTGATCGGAATCGGTCAGATCCTTCAGCTCGAAGCCGAGAACGCGATCCTCGCGGCGCGCAACGCCGAACTCGAGCGGCTCGTGCAGTCCGAGGTTCCGGATCGCGCCTGAGCCGCGCCTACCGGCTCAGCTCGCAGACTGGTCGTTGGTGGGGGTGAACTCGTCGAACGACGCGTCGGCCGACTGCCATTTGCCCTTCGCCCGGATATCGGCGAACGCGAGGTCGAACGCGTCCACCAGCCATGCGTGCTCGGCGGCGGCAAGAAGTTCGTCGGACGTTCCGTCGGTGACGCCCTGGTAGAGGCTGACCCGCCATTCGGACGTGTTCTCGACCGTGTCGGTCAGTCCGTCGGCGGCGTTGGATGCGAGAAGGTAGCGGTTGTACTCGAAATCGACCCGGATCGCATAGCCCGCACCGGTGTTGACCACATTTGCCGGTCGCTGAGTTGCCGCGGCGAGCGCGGTGAGAGCGTCGCGGTAGCGGTCTGCGTGTTCCTGAGTGCGGGGCACCGTCTTCTCGTCTCTGGGGCAGAGGCCGTGGCACTCGCGGCCACGACACCTCCACGAACCCTGCCTGGACGGCCTCGGTTCGTGTTCGGTTCGGATCCGAGATTACGTCACCCGGTCCTGATCCTCGCCGCAGCCGAGGGTGCGTGCTGAGTGCAATATGCAAAATCTATATCTCCAATTGCAGATTCGTTTCATTCGTTTGTTAACATCAGGTGTTCCTTAAGCAGAAGGGAGCCTGTTGTGACCATCGATGCCCTACCTCGCTCGTGTCGCGGGGTCTACGGAATTGCGGTGGCGTCGGAGTTGACGGGCATCGGCCCGCAGACCCTGCGGCTGTACGAACGTCGCGGATTGCTGACCCCTGCCCGGACCAGCGGCGGCACCCGTAGATACAGCGAAGACGATCTGGTCAGGCTGGCGCGCATAGCGCAGCTCATGGAGGACGGAGTGAACGTCCCGGGTATTCGGAGGATCCTCGCGCTCGAATCCGAGAATGCGGATCTGGCGTCCCGGTTGGAAGGCTCGGGGGGCGACTCGGCCGGAGAGTGATCCGTACGGCCATGCCATTGGGGATCGACGAATTCCACGATCGACGTCGGTCTCGGCCTCCGACATTCGAGAGCATCTTTGCTGGTCCTGGTGGGTTTCAGAGCGGTGATCCTCGCGTCGGTCGATTCTCTTGCTCGCAAGGGTTGAACTTTACTGTCGAGTAGTTATGATGAAATCTGTATCAGCCAGAGCAGATAAGTTGACGACCCGAACGAGCCGCACGCATATGAGCATGTGACGTTGCGGCAGGGAGAGAACAAGCAATGGCCGAACGAGACACTGCCCGTCCAGTCGATGTCGTCAGCGCGCTACCGCTGTATATCGCGAAACCCGGGCACTGCACGAAGGCGCCGACAGCGTCGTCCGGCGAACGTCCTCTCGTGTAGTCCCGACTCTGGTCCGCATTCGACTCCAGACGGGAAATCGAACCATGACCCTTGCCCACAATGCACTCCGCACGCGCACTCCCCGGCACGCGAAGAATCAGCAGGACGAGCCCGACCGTCGTTTCTCGCTCGGGACCGCTCTCATCGCTGCGCTCGTTGCCGCCGTGCCCGCGGTGTCCGTGACCGGATCGGCGGTCCTCGCGGCCGTCACCGGTGCGTCCGTTCTGATCGGCGTCCTACTCGCGGCATATCTCATCTCCAGCCTGATCTGACCGCATCCCACGTACTGGAAGGACACACCATGACCGTCACCACCGTCCCCACACTGATCACCCAGCTGCACGCCGTCCTCGATCTCACCAATACCGAAATCCAGGTTGCCGAAACGCGCGTCACGCAGGCGCGCACGGAGGCCGTGCGCCGAGAACTGACCGAGAACGCCGAAAACGGACGCCTCCGCGCGGAGGCGATCTCACGCGCCATCCGCGATCTCGGGGGAGTGCCGGAGATCGTCGGCCCCCTGCTCGGCCGGGTGGCAGCGGCGCTGAAGGCGATGGCGGAGCAGGCACAGCCGTTCGACGAGGCCCTGCTCGGCGACCTCGCCCTAGAGCACCAGCTGCTCGACCGGGCGCGGTACGTGAAGGCCCTCGCGACCGCGGCTGGGAAGCAGGACGTCGTCCGGTTGGCCGATCGGCTGGTCACCGCGCACGCCGCGACCGTCGACTGGTTGACCACGGTGCTCGCGGAGGAGGCGCTCGGCGGACCGGCGGCACTGCGACGCACCCCGTTCCAGGCGGCGACCGGCGCCACGATCCGGCTGATCAACGTCCCCGTCTCGTGGTCCGCGCGCGGCATCGACCGTGCTCTCGACACGGCCCGCACCACCCCGCCGATGCTGAGCGCGTTGCTCGGGCGAGGCGCCCACGCGGGCGACGTCGCGGTGAAGACGCTCGCGGCATCGCGTGATGCCGCCCTCGAAACGGCCGAGCAGGTCACTCGCAACGAAGGCGCTGATGGAGTCGCAGACGCGATTCATTCCGCACGCGCCGCCGGTGGCGTCCTGGAGGCGGATGAACTCCCGATCGCCGACTACGACGACCTCAACGTGTCCCAGGCCGTCGCCGCGGTCAAGGAACTGACCGATCCCTCCGACGTGCGCACCGTCGTCGCCTACGAGGAAGCCCACAAGGACCGTCAGGGCGTGGTGTCCGCGGCCCAGACGCGGCTGGCCGGCATTGCCCAGGAGGTTGCCGGTATCGGCAACTGACGCAACACCGTCGACGAACTCGCCGGTCCCGATGCCCGGGGCCGGCGAGTTCGTCGTGTCCCGCTCAGCGGAGTCCGGCGAAGAACTCCCGGATGTCCGCGGTCAAGGTCTCGGGCTCTTCGAGTGCGGCGAAGTGACCGCCACGGTCCTCGACGTCGGTCCACCGCGTGATCGCGTGTTCCGGTTCGGCGTAGCGACGGATGCCGACGTCGTGGGCGAAGACGATGACCGCGGTCGGGATCCCGGACGCGGATTTGGCGGCGCCCCAGGATGATTCCTGCATGTAGCCGACGTACGCGGACGAAGACGCGGTGTCGGTGAGCCAGTACAGCATGACGTTGGTGAGCAGCCGGTCGATGCCGACGACGTCGTGGGGGAGCGCCTCGCGGGGGATGCGTCCACTCGCGGAACTTGTCGACGATCCAGGCGAGCTGGCCCACCGGCGAATCAGCCAGCGCGGCACCGAGAGTCGCGGGTCTCGTGGACTGGATGGAGATGTAGCCGAACTCCTCGGACATGTACCGGGACACCCGGTTCAGGCGATCCCGCGACACCGTAGCGGTGGTAGCCGAGCCGGCTCATCAGCTCAGCCCACGCCGTGGCGATACGGGTAGTGTCCCAGCCCGATTCGCGGACCGGTCCGGAGAACCAGAATCCGGGCAGCGACGGCACGACCACGTGGAACGCGTCGGCGGGGTTGCCCCCGTGCGCTGCGGGGTCGGTGAGGGGCCCGATCACGTCGAGGAACTCGACGAACGAACCCGGCCAGCCGTGGGTGAGGACGAGGGCCAATGCGTCCGGTTCGGGTGAGCGCACATGGAGGAAGTGGATGTTCTGACCGTCGATCTCGGTGACGAACTGCGGGATGGTGTCGAGCGACTTCTCCTGCGCCCGCCAGTCGAACTCGTCGCGCCAGTACGTGACGAGTTCGACCAGGTAGGACGTGGGCACACCGCTCGCTCAGTCGTCACCCGGGAGGGGTGTGCCGAACCGGGTGCGCGAGAGTCGATCGGCGAGATCGTCGAGTTGCTCCTGCGCGATGTCGATGCGAAACGGACGGATGGTCTTCGTCGTGTCGGTCATACCGGGCACGCTACGAAGGGTTGAGGACAGTTCCGGTCCTCGATGCTGAGCCGGGTCAGCAGGCCCCGGTCTTGGCGGCGTCGTAGGCCTGGATCATCTGGTCCTTGCGCTCCTGCGGGGCGTCCTTCCACTCCGGTGTCTCGGCCGACTGGGTGAACAGGTCGTCGAGGGCCTTCGTGCGGTCGAACGTCTCGCCGCTCTGCTGCGCGCGAGCCTCCGCGCCGTTCGCGTACTGGAGCAGGCCTTTGCACAGGTCCGCGACGGCGGGCAGGTCTGCGGAGGATGCCTCGGTGGCCTCGATCGTTGCGCTCGCGGGGGACTCGGCCTGGGTGGTGGTCGATTCGGAACTGCATGCCCCGAGCAGCAGGGCGGCAGGGATCAACAGCGCAACGATGGTTCGTGTCATGCGAAATACATACCAGAGGCACGGGTCGGCTGCTGTCGGCCGGTCGGTCCTATGCACGAAGTGGCAGCAGTCTCGCGAGCTGCCGGGCCGCCTCGTCCGGCCGCTCACCCAGTTCGTTGACGACGACATGATCGGCACCGGCCGCGAGGTGGCTGTGGACCCGCGCGACGATCGCGTCCGCGTCGCCCCAGGCGACCAGGTCGTCGACGAGCCGGTCGCTCAACCCCGCGATGTCGTCGGCGCCGAAACCCATCCGTACGAAGTTGGTGGCGTAGCCGCCCACCCCGGACAGGAAGCGGAGCGGAACGCGGGCCGTGTCGCGGGCCTGCGCGGCGTCGGTGCCGAGCACCGTCATCAGCGAGACGACGAGCGTGGCGTCCGGACCGAGGATGCGCCGCGCCTCGGCGGTGTAGTCGGGGGTGACGAGGAGCAAGACGGCCCCCGCGGCCCTGTCCCGCGCGAGTTCCAGCTTGCGCGGGCCCAGCGCGGCCAGAATCCGTCGCTCCGCCGGCACCGGCGGATCGAACCGGTCGAGCCTGTCGAGATAGTCGTTCAACGCCCGGAACGGCCGGGGGACCTGCGGGCCACCCAGTCCGACGACGAACCGGTCCGGCGCCGTGGTCTGCAGATCCGCATGAAGCTGTGCGACGGCGCCCGAGTCGTACACGCCGACCGGGATGATGCCGGTCGCGACGGGGATCGAGTCGGTCGCCCGGACGACAGCCGAGATCCGGTCCAGGCTGTCGATCTGACCGCCCCGCAGCCAGATCGCCGAATAGCCGAGGGATTCCAGCCGGGCCGCCTCGTCGAGGTACGTCTCGTCCGGTGAGATGTTCAGGGAGATGCCGATTGGTCCGAGGCCTTCGATGCGAGTCATCAACCGACCGTAAAACCTCGAGTCACGTTCAGGTCAAGGCGTCAGGCGGGCCCGAGTGTGTAGTCGACGCCCGGGCGGTCGCCCTTGCCCTTGAGCCAGCGTCCCGGCAACTTGCCGGCGAGGTCGCCGAGCGGCCCGACCGCGGCGCTGAGAATCCCCACCGTTTCCTGCAGCAGGTCGATGCTGGCGCTCATCCGCTCGAGATTGGGCGCCAGCGCCGTCAAGGTCTCGGACAGCGCGACGATCTGGTCGAGCGGGCCGCCCTCGGCGATGAGACGTTCGAACGCGCCACCCTCCGACAGCAGGGTCTCGAGGATGCCGTTCTCGGCGAGCGCCCGGTCCACGAGTCCACCCGGCGCCGTGAGCCGCTCGACCGCACCGTCCTGCGCGGTCAGCCGTTCGAGCGGTCCCTGTTCGGCGGTGAGACGGTCGAGCAGGCCGTCCTTCGCGAGAAGCCGTTCCAGGGTTCCGTCCTCGGCGAGCACCCGGTCGAGCGGGCCGTCCTTGGCGAGAACCCGCTCGAGCGGGCCGCCCGGCTCGAGCAGCCGTTCGAGGGTGCCGCCCTCCGAGGTGAGACGGTCGACGGGACCACCCGGAGCGAGCAGGCGGTCGAGCGGACCACCCGGCTGGAGGGCCTGCCCGAGCGGCCGGTCGTTGGCCGCGAGCGACGACAGCTGGCTGATCACCTGCAACGGGCTGCCCTGGGTGCTCATCCCCGTGACCACACCAGTTCCGGCGACCGCCGTCCGGACGGTCACCAGGCTGGCTTCGGCGATTCCGAGACCGACATCGGCCGCCGCGAGACCGACACGCACCGGGAGGGTCATCAACGACACCAGGTTCATGGAATTACTGTAACCCGCGACACACAAGCATCGAGTGTCGCGATCCGGTCAGTGCAGAACCTTCAGTCCGACGACGCATCCCACGATGCCCAGGATCAGGAGGATCTTCACCAGCGAGGAACTCTCGGCGCCGGTCACCATCGCGAACCCGACCGTGAGGGCTGCGCCGATGCCGACCCAGACCGCGTACGACGTTCCGATGGGGAGACTGCGCATCGCGAACGCCAGACCCGCCATGCTGAGAATCAACGCGACGCCGAACACGACACTGGGTCCGAGTTTGCTGAACCCGTCCGATCGGCCGAGGGCGGTGGCCCAGACGGCCTCCAGGACTCCCGACAGCACAAGCACGATCCACGCCATGACAAACCTCCGGGCACCGTCTTGTCGCTGGCCGGGTACGGTGCGCTCGTCCGGATGTCGTGTCGACGATTTCCACGGTACCCAACGGGGCGCTCCGCGCCGTGAGTGGTGAGCGAGTACACACACTCCTCGGACGCGCACGGGTTGCGAATGCGCCGATTATCTCGCAGATCGAGGTCGCCTCATTTATTGTCGAGCGAAACAGTGAATTCTGTGCATATACCACGGAAGATAACGAGGCACATCATGATGCTCGGACTGCTCGCGGCAATCAACAGCGCATTCACCCTCGGACTCGCCAACACGATCGGGACGTTCGGTGGAGTGGTACTCAACCTGAACGTCGTAGCCTGAACTTCCTGCCTGTCAAGGCAACTCCGCTCCCACAACCCCGCTGTCGGATAGACGGCCGGGTTGTCTCGTGCGTGCGACGACCGGAGGCGACGGCACGCGGAGCGCAACTTTCCCATCCTTGCTCATGCGCCGAGAATTTCCCCCTTTTTCGGTAAAGAAGAATGGGTGATTTTATTCGGGGAATTCGCGTGCGTGTGTCGCCGCGAATTCTTCGGAGTTGACCTAGTGTCATCCGCAACGCGCACGGACAACGCGCAACCACCCCTTCCCAGGGGAAACGATGGAGGTCATGATGCTCGGACTGCTCGGGGCACTCAACAGCGGTGTCACACTCGGATTGGCCAACACGATCCTGACGTTCGGCGGGGTAGTACTCAACCTCAACATCGTGGTGAACTGACGACCGGAAACCGACCGCACGGGCCGACGGTACCGGCTCCCAGGAATCTCCCAGGAAACCTACAGCGACGATCCAGCGGCGCGAGTGATGATGGGTTGCGTGAATGAGAAGCCTGTCGAAGCCCGCGTCCTCGTCGTCGACGACGAGCCGAACATCCTCGAGTTGCTGTCCGTGAGTCTGCGGTTTCAGGGATTCGAGGTGGCGACGGCGTCGACCGGGGCCGAGGGACTCGACACGGCCCGCACGTTCCGCCCGGACGCCGTCATCCTCGACGTCATGATGCCGGGAATGGATGGGTTCGGCCTGCTCAAGCGGTTGCGCGCCGACGGTGTGGACGCTCCGGTGCTGTTCCTCACCGCGAAGGACGCGGTGGAGGACAAGATCAACGGACTCACGCTCGGCGCGGACGACTACGTCACCAAGCCGTTCAGCCTCGAAGAAGTGGTGACCCGGCTGCGCGTCATCCTGCGGCGGGCAGGCAAGGTGTCGGTGGAGGAACAGTCCGCCCGCATCAAGTTCGCCGACATCGAACTCGACGACGACACGCGGGAGGTCTGGAAGGCGGGCGACCTGGTGTCGCTGTCGCCGACGGAGTTCACGCTGCTGCGGTACTTCATGGTCAACGCCGGCACCGTGCTGAGCAAGCCGCGGATCCTCGACCACGTCTGGAACTACGACTTCGGCGGTGAGGTCGGAGTGGTCGAGTCGTACGTGTCCTACCTTCGCCGGAAGGTCGACACGGGTGAGACGCCGCTGATCCACACCCTCCGCGGAGTCGGCTACGTGATGCGAGAACCGCGGCGATGACCGCGCCTGCGGCTCCGCGGGAGTCGGCCGAGGCGGTCGCCGCTGTCCCGAACAGGCCTGCGCGACGGTGGATTCGCTCGATGCCGCTGCGCATCACGCTCGTCGGCGCGGTTCTCCTTCTCTCTGCGCTCGGACTCCTCGCGTCCGGTATCGCGGTGACGTCGGCGCTCGAGAATTCGCTGACCAACCGCGTCGATCACCAGCTGCACGACGCGGCTCAGGGGTGGGCGAAGCCCGGCAAATCGCGCCCGCTGCCGCCGCCGGTCGAACCGAACCTCGGCCGCCCACCGAGCCCGTTCTACGTCCGCACGACGCTGCCGAACGGAACGGTCCTGCGCGAGATCAACGACGAATCCGTCTCCCCCGCGCTGCCCGAGAACCCGGCGGCCGGGCCCGACACGGTCGGCTCGACCGACGACTCCGACGTGCGGTGGCGGGTGCTGACGACGACCGCGCCGGACGGAACCGAGACCACCGTCGCGATGACACTCACCGAGAACGACGAAACGGTGAACCGTTTGATCGTCCTGCAACTCATCATCGGTGTGGTGGTGCTGATCGCGCTGGGAGTGGTCGCGTACTTCGTGGTCCGGCGCAGTCTGCGACCCCTCGTCGAAGTGGAGGAGACCGCAGCGGCGATCGCGTCGGGTGACTTGCACCGGCGTGTTCCGGAACGGGACGACCGTACCGAGATCGGACGACTGTCCGTGGCGCTCAACGGAATGCTCGCTCAGATCCAGCACGCGTTCGCCGCCACCGAGGCGTCGGAGGAATCGGCGCGGCGCTCCGAGGAGAAGATGCGGCGATTCGTCGCCGACGCGAGCCACGAGCTGCGCACCCCGCTCACCACGATCCGCGGCTTCGCCGAACTGTATCGACAAGGCGCGATGACCGACACCGAAACCCTGATGAGTCGCATCGAAGGGGAGGCGTCGCGGATGGGACTCCTCGTGGAGGATCTCCTGATGCTCGCCCGGCTCGATGCCCAGCGCCCCCTCGAGACCCGGCCCGTCGACCTGCTGTCGGTGGCCTCGGACGCCGTGCACGGGGCACGCGCTCTCGCCCCCGATCGGTCCATCGCGCTCGACGTCCGCCCCGGACCCGGGACACCGGAGGTGATCGGTGACGAGGCCCGGCTGCGGCAGGTCCTCGGCAACCTGCTCGCCAACGCCGTCAAACACACCCCCGCCACCGCGGACGTGACGGTGCGGCTGAGCACCACCGAACACAGCGTCGTGCTCGAGGTGGCCGACACCGGACCCGGACTCAGCGAGGAGGACGCGGCCCGGGTGTTCGAGAGGTTCTACCGCACCGACGCCTCCCGCACCCGGGAGAGCGGCGGCAGCGGGCTGGGCCTGTCGATCGTGGCGGCCCTGGTCGCCGCCCACCGCGGGTCGGTGACCGTCGACAGCCGGCCCGGTGAGGGTGCCACGTTCCGGGTGGAACTGCCGCGGTCGAGCTGACCGTCAGTCGGGGACGTTGCCGCCGTGGCCGAGTTCGCGCAGCGCCGCCTTGAGCTTCGACTGCGCCTCGTCGAGCGATTCCTGGGACGGATTCTGCTCGGCGTTGCTGATGTTGAAATCGCCGAGGTCGTAGGCCGGGAAGACGTGTACGTGCAGGTGCGGCACCTCGAGACCGGCGATGAGCAGACCCGCCCGCGGTGCGTCGAAAGCGGGGCGGACGGCCTGTCCGATCGTGCGGGCGACGTCCATGACCTTCGTCCAGATCTCACCGTCGACGTCCTGCCACTGGTCCACCTCCTTGCGGGGTACGACGAGCGCATGGCCCTGCGTGACGGGGGCGATCGTGAGGAACGCGACGACGTCCTCGTCCTCCCACACGAAACGTCCGGGCAGATCTCCGTTGATGATGGCGCTGAATACAGATCCCATGGCCGCCATTATGCGGCTTCGCCCCCCGTGAGTACTTATTAACCTCCCGCGGTTAACAAGTACTCACGGGCGCGAAGCGCACAGGAAACTCCCAGCCTGCGTCCAGAGTCATCGGAGCGTACGGGACGAATCTTGGACGCATGACGACGAATTCCCTCTCCCGCGCACCGGGCGCCATGGGACGACTCGAGACCCCCGAAACCTCCGAGACCGCGCCCGTGCTCGACGTTGTCGTGCCGGTCTACAACGAGGAAGCCGGACTCGAACGTTGCGTGCGCCGGCTGCGGCGGCACCTCGACGAGAACGTTCCCTACTCCGCCCGGATCACCATCGCCGACAATGCCAGCGTCGACGCCACCCTCGCAGTGGCGCACCGTCTGGCCGCCGAGATCGACGGCGTCCGTGTCGTGCACCTCGACGAGAAAGGGCGCGGCCGTGCTCTGCGTGCGGTGTGGAGCGGCTCCGACGCCGAGGTGGTGGCGTACATGGACGTCGACCTGTCGACGGACCTCAACGCCCTGATGCCGCTCGTTGCGCCCCTGTTGTCGGGGCATTCGGACATCGCGATCGGGTCCCGTCTCGCCCGCTCGTCGCGGGTGGTCCGGGGACCGAAGCGCGAGTTCATCTCCCGCAGCTACAACCTCATCCTCCGCAGCGCGTTGCACGCGCGGTTCTCCGACGCGCAGTGCGGGTTCAAGGCCATGCGGGCGGACGTCGCGCAGCGCCTGCTGCCGCTGGTCGAGGACACCGGATGGTTCTTCGACACCGAGCTGCTGGTGCTCGCGGAACGCGCCGGCCTGCGCATCCACGAGGTCCCCGTCGACTGGGTCGACGACCCGGACAGTCGCGTCGACATCGTCGCGACCGCCGTCGCCGACCTCAAGGGCGTGTGGCGGGTGGGCCGGGCACTGTCCACCGGATCGCTGCCCATCGGCAGCCTGCGCGACAGTTTCGGCCGCGAGCCGCTGGTGCCCGGAGTTCCGCGTGGCATGGTCGGGCAGCTGGCCCGGTTCGCCGTGATCGGCGTCGCGTCGACCGTCGCGTACGCGCTGCTCTACCTGATCCTGCATCCGATCGTGGGCGCGCAGTGGGCCAACGCCGTCTCACTGCTCGTCACGGCCGTGCTCAACACGGCCGCGAACCGCGCGTTCACGTTCGGTGTCCGCGGATCCCAGGGCGCCGCCCGGCATCAGATGCAGGGGCTGCTCGTGTTCGCCTTCGGACTGCTGCTCACCAGCGGTTCGCTGTACGTCCTCCACTCGGCGGCCCCGGACGTGTCCAAGCACGTCGAACTCGCCGTCCTCGTCCTCGCCAATCTCGTTGCCACCATCAGTCGTTTCATAGCCCTTCGCTGGGTGTTCCGGAACGCACGCCCCGAAGGAGCTCACGCATGACGACGACCCTCGAACAACCGAAGGTCGAAGGGGCCGAACCACCTCCCGCCCGCATGCGGTGGGAGCCGTGGGCGCTCGCCGCACTCCTGGTCGGGACCGCGGTCGCGTACATCTGGGGGCTCGGCGCCTCCGGCTGGGCCAACTCGTTCTACGCCGCCGCGGTCCAGGCGGGTTCGGAGTCGTGGAAGGCGTTCTTCTTCGGATCCTCCGATGCCGCCAACTCCATCACCGTCGACAAGCCCCCGATGTCGCTGTGGCTGATGTCGCTGTCGGTCCGGGTCTTCGGGCTCAGCTCGTGGGCGATGCTGGTACCGCAGGCCCTCCTCGGGGTCGGTTCCGTCGCCCTGCTGTACGCCACGGTGAAGCGGTGGTTCGGCGCCCCGGCGGGTCTGCTCGCGGGTCTCGTGCTGGCGCTGACGCCGATCGCGGTGCTGATGTTCCGGTTCAACAACCCCGACGCCCTGCTGGTGCTGCTGATGATCGCCTCCGTGTGGGCGATGCTGCGGGCCGTGGAGGACGGACGCACCCGGTGGATGGTGCTGACCGGCGTGTTCGTCGGTTTGGGGTTCCTGACCAAGCAGCTTCAGGTGATGCTCGTCGTCCCGCCGCTCGCTCTGACCTATCTCGTCGCGGGACCGCCGAAGTTCGGCAAGCGCCTCGCCCAGTGCTTCGCGGCGCTCGGCGCGATGATCGTCTCCGCGGGCTGGTGGTTGCTGATCGTCGAACTGTGGCCGGCGTCGTCGCGGCCCTGGATCGGCGGTTCGCAGAACAATTCGATCCTCGAACTCACGCTGGGCTACAACGGTCTCGGCCGGTTGAACGGTGAGGAGACCGGCAGTGTCATGCCCGGGGGCGGTCGAGGGGAGGTGGCAGCGGCCATGGGCGGTGCCGGCGAGGCCATGGCGGGCGGCCGCTTCCCCGGAGGAGGCGCCCCCGGCGGTGGCGGTATGTGGGGTAGCACCGGCATCACGCGGATGTTCGAGTCGGCTCAGGGCGGTCAGATCGCCTGGCTGATGCCGGCCGCACTGATCCTGCTGGTCGCCGGTCTCGCACTGCGCGGCAGGGCACCTCGCGTCGACACCCAGCGTGCGTCGTTCCTCGTGTGGGGTCTTTGGCTGCTCGTGACCGGACTGACCTTCAGCTTCATGGCGGGCATCTTCCACGCGTACTACACCGTCGCACTCGCACCTGCCGTGGCCGCGCTGGTGGCGATCGGTTCGGCGACGCTGTGGCGTCGACGGGACACGCTGTGGGTGCGGGCGGTTCTCGCCACGACACTGCTGGCCACCGCTGCCATGTCCTGGGTTCTGCTCGGACGCAGCGCGTCGTTCGTGCCGTGGCTGAAGTGGGCCGTGGTCGTCGTCGGCGTCGTCGCTGCGGTTGCCGTGCTCGTCCCGGCGCTGACCCGAGGCCGGATCGGTGCCGTGGTCACGCTGGCCGCGCTGTTCACCGGCCTCGCCGGTCCGACGGCCTACGCCGTCGACACCATCGCGACGCCGCACACCGGTTCGATCGTCTCGGCCGGACCCAACGTCGAAGGCGCCCACGGAGGCCCCGGCGGGATGGGTGGCCCCGGCGGAATGGGTGGCCCTGGCGGCATGGGGGGTGCTGGACGCACCGACGGTGCCGCGGTGCCCACCTTGCCGGGCGGTGCCCTTGCCGGCGCAACGGACGGCGCGGCGGCAGGAGCCACCGACGGCATGGGCGGTATGGGTGCCATGGGCGGCGCCGCCGGGGGACTGCTCTCCGGCAGCGAGCCGGGCGCCGAGCTGGTGGCGTTGCTCGAACAGGATTCCGGCAACTACACCTGGGTGGCAGCGGCCATCGGATCCAACAGTGCATCCGGCTACCAGCTCGCCACCGAGGATCCGGTCATGCCGATCGGCGGATTCAACGGCAGCGATCCGTCACCCACGCTGGAGCAGTTCCAGCAGTACGTGGCGGACGGCAAGATCCACTACTTCATCTCCGGCGGCCGAGGCGGCGGAATGGGTGGAGACGGAACGGCATCGGAGATCTCCACCTGGGTGCAGGAGAACTTCACCGCCGTCACCGTCGACGGCGTGACCCTGTACGACCTCATGTCCTGACCGAAACCGGCTGTGAGTACTTGTTAACCGCCCGCGGTTAACAAGTACTCACAGCTGTTTCAGAGGGGGAACGAGATCTCGGGTGTGCGGCAGATCAGCAACCTCCGTACGCGGCCCGAGCCGTCGAGCTGTG
>NZ_JASHKU010000130.1:0-281 GCF_030056875.1 Rhodococcus sp. IEGM 1351
CGGCGGGGTCGTGCGCGGGGGGCGTGTCGCGGCCCACGCCGAGCGGCGTGGGGGGGGGCGGGGCGCGCTCCCGGGGGCGCTGCAGCCGGCAGCGCACGCCCGGGGCGAAGCAGAGGGGGCTGGGGCGGCGCGCGCGCCCGCCGGCGGGGGCGCGCGTGCGTCGCGGGAGGCCCCGCGCCACGCCGGGAAGCTTGCACCTGACCGGTCGCGCGACGCGTGGGCCGCCGTCGTGGCGACTTGCGCGGTCGTGCTCGCCGGGTTCTACGTTCTGTGGCTCGACC
>NZ_JASHKU010000131.1:0-281 GCF_030056875.1 Rhodococcus sp. IEGM 1351
CTCAAGACGCCCCCGGTACCCGGCTAGGTGGCGAGAAAGGGCTTCCGCGCGACGGGGGCGACGAAACGGCACGGCACGTGGCGCGGGTGGGCGGGATGGCGCGGGGGGTGCGCGTCGCGGGCGGGCGGGGGGATCCGGGCGGCGCGGGGGGAGGCGGGGGGGGCTGTGGGGCGGAGGGGGGCTGCCGGGGCGCGGGGGGGGTGCGGGCCCCCACCCCCGCCCTGAACACCCCCGCCCCCCCAGGACCGACCAGGACACAATAACCGAAACAGACACAACCC
>NZ_JASHKU010000132.1:0-278 GCF_030056875.1 Rhodococcus sp. IEGM 1351
CTAAAGATGTTTCGGTAATTGAGTGAGTGCCGATCATAGGGGAAGCCCGGTGTGGTCGAGGAAGCTGTGGCACAGGTCGTAGTTCGAGCCGATCCGGGTCAGGCCGGTCTCGGTCGCGATGCGGACCTCGTCGAGGATGTCGGGGCAGAGGTTGGCGAGTTCGGTGGATTTCATGTTGCCCCAGACTTGTTCGATGGGGTTGAGCTCAGGCGCATACGCAGGGAGGCGTTCGACGTGGAGCCAGTCGCGTTGGGTGGCCAGCCACGCGGTCATCGCCT
>NZ_JASHKU010000133.1:0-274 GCF_030056875.1 Rhodococcus sp. IEGM 1351
CTGCGGAACATCACCGCCAGCCTCCTGCCGCTCGACGAACGCCGACTGGCGATGACCCGCGGGTTCCTGTTCTTCTACGCGGAGGGCGCGGCCGAGGAAACCGCGCGCGGGGAGATCGCGGCCTTCCTCGCCCGCTGGCGGGGCGTCGTGCGCGAGTCGGGCGTCGCCGCACAGCGGGAGGGCACCGTCTCCGCCGACCTCGACGCGGACGCCGGCACCGTCGCGCTGGTCGCGCTGACCGACGGTCTTGCAATACAGGCCATCCGGGATCCCG
>NZ_JASHKU010000134.1:0-272 GCF_030056875.1 Rhodococcus sp. IEGM 1351
TACGCTGTCAGCTGCCGCATGAAATCCGGTGTCCACTCTCGAGGGGCAACCTCAGTACGGCCGCGGGATCTCGAGCGGTGAACCGCCGGGCTAATCATTTTTCGCATTGCCGCAGATCATCTGTGGAGTCGCATGTGGCGAACAGGCAGCTGTGTCAGCGGGGCAACGCTTGGATGTCGCGCCCGTCCACCCAGGCGGACCACCCGTTGGTGCAGACGATGTGTGCCCAGTCGCCGGTGCGTTCGAGGAGGTGGAGTTCGACCCCCGGATCG
>NZ_JASHKU010000135.1:0-272 GCF_030056875.1 Rhodococcus sp. IEGM 1351
CCAGCCCGGCGACCACAGCCCTCTCCCCGCCCCCGCCCACCGGGCCCGCCCCACCGGCGCCGCCGCAAGCACCGCCGCCCACCCGGACGCGCTCCCCGAGGGTGTCGCACCCCCGCGCGACCGCCTCCCCCCCAGGCCCACGGCCGCTCCCCTGCAGGTCGGCCGCCCCCCCGCAGCCCCCGTCGGCCCGCTGCCCCCGCCGAGCGCCGCCACGCGAGAGCGACGGGCCCCCCGCAGCCCCCCTGCGGCGCCTACTTGACGCGAGCAAGCAG
>NZ_JASHKU010000136.1:0-271 GCF_030056875.1 Rhodococcus sp. IEGM 1351
ATGGGGCTGTGGACGCGCTCGACGCCGCGGTCCTGCCCTCGGCGGACGGGCCGCTGACGGGGCGCCGCGCGCCTGGGTGGGCAGCGGGGGGGCGGCGGGCGGCGGCGGGGTGCGCGGGGCTGGGGGGGCGGGGTGGGTCGCGTGGCGGGGCCGGGGCGGTAGGGGGCCCGGGGGGTCGCGGGTCTGGCGGGCGGACTCCCGAGTGGCAGGCGCTGCTCGGCGCGTCTGCGCCCCCATGACTGCGTCCCGCGTGTGTGGATGAGCCTGCCTA
>NZ_JASHKU010000137.1:0-266 GCF_030056875.1 Rhodococcus sp. IEGM 1351
ACAGCAACGGGCGGCGGTGACCCGGGCGCAGATCGTCCGCGGGGCAGCGGAAATGTTCGACAAGTCCGGGTTCGAGGGCGCCAGTCTCGTTGAGATCCTCGAGGCGGCGGGCATGACGAAGGGGGCGTTGTACTTTCATTTCCGGTCCAAGGAGGATTTGGCCCGGCACATCATCGCCGAGCAGCACCGGATCTCCATCGCCGCGGTGCAGGCCATCGCCGCGCAGGAGGCGTCGGCGATCGAGCAGATCGTGATGCTCTGCCACG
>NZ_JASHKU010000138.1:0-262 GCF_030056875.1 Rhodococcus sp. IEGM 1351
ACGCCTCCCTCACAGGCTACACGGCGCGGGGTGCCTGGGCCACGTCCTGGCGGGGGCGCCCGTGGGCTGTCGCGTAGGCGGCCGCCCGCGGCCAGGGGGGGCTGGTCCGCTCCGGGGGCCCGGACGTGGCCGCCTCGGCGGCGCCGGCCGCCGGGGGGTCCTCGGAGGCCCGGCGCGCCCGGGTCCCGGCCGGCCCCTCCGGCGCGCTCCCCGGCGCGCACCCGGCCCCCGCAGCGCCGACCACCGCCCGCGACCCCTGCCC
>NZ_JASHKU010000139.1:0-261 GCF_030056875.1 Rhodococcus sp. IEGM 1351
AGTACGAACCGGATCGCAGTTTGGGGATGGCGACGTCGAGGGTTCCGACGCGGGTGTCGAAGTCGCGGTGCCGGTATCCGTTACGGGAGTTGGTGCGCTCGTCGGAGCGTTGTCCGTAGCCGGCGCCGCACAGTGCGTCGGCTTCGGCGCCCATCAGGGTGTGGATGAACATCTTCAGTAGCTCGCGCAGCAGGTCGGGGCTCGCGCCGGTGAGTCGGTCGGTCAGGATCTGATGCAGGTCGATATCGTGGGCAGTGGTCA